>RFHL01000036.1 GCA_003696875.1 Bacteroidota bacterium
CGCCCTGGTTCAGATAAAGCCGGTCCATATAGCCCTGGGTGCCGGGATCATACTCGTTGCCGCCGCTGGCGACGTAGAGATCCATATCGCCGTCGTTGTCCGCATCAAAAAAGACGGCATCCGTGTCCTCAAACGCGCGGTGTACCCTCCAGGGGCCTGTCTCCTGCGGGAGAAAGTGACCATTGGCTTGCTGCAGGTAAAGCGAACCGGTGCTGCCGATCGCCCCTCCGACAAAAAAGTCCTCGAGCCCGTCTCCGTTGACATCGGCGACCGCGAGGGCCGGCCCCCAGGTGGACATGCGGTGGGGAAGCAGTACTTCCCGCGCAAAATCATCATAGGCATTTTCGATATGCCGGTGGGAGAGCCCTGCCTGGGCCGTGACGTCCCGGAAGGGGGTGCCGGATGGGGCCTCAGTGGCCGGAGCGGGCTGAGCTTCATCCGGGCTTAGGGAAAGGGTCTGATTAGCGGCAATTCCGGTAGCGACGCTCACCCGGCCATCGGGCCAGGTAACCTCCAGACGGTCGACCTTCGTGAGGCTGCCCAGGCCAAAGTGAAAGATGGCTTCACTGGTGGAGTAAATGCCGCGCACATTGGTGAGTTCGGCATACTGTAGCCCCGTGGCGGTCTCAATCCGGGCCTTGGCCCCGAAGATGGGGCGCGAGTCGTCCAGCAGCACCCGCAGGTAATTGCCTTCGCCTCGCTCCCGGGTGTGGTTTTGGTAGATGGAGGCGGGGCTATTGACATTGGAAATGACCAGGTCCAGGTCGCCGTCGAGGTCCAGGTCAGCATAGGCCGCCCCGTGGCCGAAGCTTTTCTCATCCAGACCCCAGTCGGCCATCACCTTGGAAAAGCGCAGGTTGCCTTCATTGCGGAAGGCGTAGTTGCGCAGCGGCACGGATGGCAAGAGTGCCAGGGCTTCGTCCAGGTCCAGGACATCCCAGATGCTCACCTCGCCGGCATTGGGGTTGGCCGCGACGAATTCCTCGATGGCATGCGAGACGTACTTGGGAAAGGTCTTGGCGGCATCGCTGTTGCGGATGTCACGCAGCAAGCCATTGGAGATGAAGGCGTCGCGCCAGCCGTCGTTATCGAGGTCGGCGAGCAGTACCGACCAGCTCCAGTCGGTGCTCTGTATGCCCGCGAGGTGTCCCACCTCGCTGAAGTGGCCATTGCCCCGGTTGAGTTGCAGGGTGTTGAACATGTACTGATAGTGGCCCCCCTGGGCCACGACCTCCCAGAAGGCCTGCGGGTTCATTCCGCTCATATTGGCCTTGAGCCGGTAGTTGTCTTCGGCCACCATATCCAGCACCATGAGATCGATGAGGCCGTCATTGTTGACGTCGGCGGCGTCGGAGCCCATGCTGTAGAAGGAAATGTGGCCCATAGCCGTGTCGATTACGTTCGCAAAACGGCCGTTTTGCTGGTTGATATACAGCCGGTCGGGCTGGTCAAAATCATTGGCGACGTACAGGTCAGGCCAGCCATCCTGGTTGAAGTCGGCGCTGGAGACGCTGTTGCCAAAGCCGGGGTCAAAAATGCCGGCTTCACGAGAAACATCGGTGAAGTGGTTGCCATCGTGACGATAGAGGCGCGGCCGGTAGATGTCCCGGGTGAGGTCTTCGCCCAGCATATCGGAATAGTTGCCGGGATTAGGCGGCTGGTTGAGGAGAAAAAGGTCCAGGTCTCCGTCCCGGTCGTAGTCGATAAAGGTGGCGTGGCGCGTACGGGCCGTATCCGCGACGCCCCAGGCGTCGGCTTCATCGACAAAGGTGAGGTCTCCCTGGTTGATATAGAGGGCATTGCGCCGCAACTGCGGCTGATGGTCATACAGCTCCCGGGTAACATAGATGTCCAGCCAGCCGTCGTTGTTGACATCGGCCATCACCACCGAGGTGGACCACGTACCGTCATCGGCGATGCCGGCCGATGCGCTGATGTCGCGAAAGTGAAGGCTGCCCTCGTTCAGATAGAGGCGGTCGGCCACCAGGTTCCCGGCAAAGAAGAGGTCTGGCAAGCCGTCGTTGTTCAGGTCACCGATGCCCACCCCCGCCCCTCCATAGTAATTGGAGTAGATGAGAATGTTGTGCTCAGGGGTGTCTTCGAGCTGGTTGACAAAATCAATTCCACTGGCCTGTTGGCTCAAGCGCGAAAAGCGAGTGGTCTGGGCGGTGAGCAGCCCCGTGCCCAGGCACAGCAGCAGCCCGCCCCTGATCAAGCGGTTCATATTGGGATTCATGACAAAATAGCGTTGGGCCGAAACGGAGGACTGATTATTCGCTCCGCATTTCGATGGTTACCTCCCAGTGTCCCGGCTGATTGATCTTGAATTCAATGTTGCCGCTGGCAAACTCATTGCCGCCCGTGGCGTCTTTGCGATTGACGGCGCTAAAGGTGGTCCCGCCCTGGAAGGGAAATTCATGGATTTTGACCGACTTGATGTAGTCGGTTTCGTTCATGATGACCCCGAAGCTTCCCTGGATGGCGAAGTCCCGGGCTTGTACGGGCTTATTGAGGAAGGTATAGCGGAAATCTACCTGTAGCGGCTCGGCGGCGAGCCGCCGGAAACTCACCCGGTTGATGGTGGTAGAGCGGTTCGTGACGCTGTAAGGCTCCTTTTCTGTCCCAATGTATTCGTCATCAATCCAGTAGCCAACCAGGGGAGGATTGCCATTGGCATGGGTGAGAGTCCCTTGGCCGTCTTTCAGGCCTTTGGCGAAGCTGCCGGTGTACACATCGCCATTGGCCCAGGTGTAGGTGCCTTCGCCATGCGGGAGCCCTTTTTTGAATTCGCCCGTATAGCTGTCGGTGCCTTGAGCAGTTCCCTGGCCGTTGGCCAGGCCTTTTTTGCAGTCGCCTTCGTAGGTGCCGGCGAGGGCTTCCAGAAGCACCTCGCAGTCTGCGGTGGGGCGGGTGGGCATCCAGGCAAGCAGAAACACCCCCAGCAGAGCGGCGGGCATCAGAGTCGGTAATCGCTTCATATCGAATGAGGTTTGTATGTATTCCTAACGGTCCGATCAGGAAGTTTTGGATATTTTACCTAAAAAACAAGGCAGGACGGAGCCTGCCTTGTTTTTTAGGTTGACGGGAAAGGGATTACTGGGCATCCCACCAGACACGGCTGGTGTAGCTGTCGCCGTCGGTCATGCGCGCCACGGCTGCGGCGTAGTTTTCCGCGTTGTTGGCGGCTTCGGCGATGGGGTAGTGGATACGGCGGGGGATGGTCCCACCGGTGATGCCGGAGGGATGGTCCACCGGGACCAGGTTGGGATAGCCCGTACGACGCCAGGAGGCAAAAGCTTCGTAGCCGTCGAGGTAGAGGGCCGACCAGAGGAAGGTGCCGATTTGCTCCAGTTGCTCCTCGGTGCCACCCGTGAGGGGGTTGGCGGCTACATAGGCGTCGATGTCTGCGCTTTCTACGATGCTGGCAGACTCACCGGGATATATGGCCATCATCTCGACCATCGCCCGGAGGGCGTTGGCGAAGTGACCAGCGGCATCAGTGGCCCCACCCCAACCGCGGACCGCAGCTTCGGCGAGTAGGAACTCCACCTCGGCATAGGACTGGTGGATGTAGGGCGTGGCGCGAGGAGCGATGTTGGCGTAGTTGGGCTGCACAAAACGGTTGATTTCGCCGTCACCGAGATCGGCGGCTTCGGTGCCGTTGGGCATTCCGTCGATGCCCGTACGGTCGGCATAGGCATTGAAGAGGATGTTTTGGCCCGTGGTGGCGTCTACCACCATGTTGAAGGAGCCCACCTCGTTGTTAATCGGGGTAGAGGTGGCGTTGGGGATCGGATAGTTGTCCAGGGTCGTTTGATCCATAAAGATGGCGCCGTATATGGGCAGGCGGGGGTCACCCGTCTCGATCATGTGATCCACAAAGGTCTTGGCCAGGCGCATACCCTTGTCGGCATAGAAGACGTCGGAATTGCCGTTGGTGCGGATGGCGTCATGCTGCATCACCACCATGTCGGCATTGCTCTCCATGACCCCGCCGGCGATGGCGGCGGCGACCGTCTCCTGGGCCAGGCTCGGATTCACCTTGGCCAGGCGGAAACCCAGCCGCAGACGCAGGGAGTTGCCCCACTTTTTCCACTTGGCTACATCACCATTGAAGAAGATATCGCCGCGAACACTGGCTTCGGACGCATTCAGGCCGGCCACGGAACTTTCAAGCTCAGATAGGAAGTCCAGGTAGATGGACTCCTGCGTGTCATAAGCGGGGAAGAATTCACGCTCCAGGAAGCCGAGACCGGCTTCGGAATAGGGAATGTCCCCGTGCAGGTCGGTCAGGCGGCTGAAGATGTACACCTTCAGGATACGGGCCGCATGGTAGGTGTTGGTGTAGAGCGGATCACCCTCGATCCGGTTGATCAGGTCGATGATGTTCTTGATCTCCCGGGTATAGGCCGATTCCCAGAGGGCAGCATTGTAGGAGGGGATGTTGTAGGTGTACTTGTCGCCCTCAAAGTAGCTCCCGGTATGGGCCGTGTGCTGGATCATGCAAGAGGTGAGGATGAAGTTGGTCCGCCAGGCTTCGTAGCGGTTTTGGGACATCCACACCTGGCAGTAGGACATCTGGAAACCGGGGTCCATGTCGGTGGACTGCGTCGGATTCACGTTCAGGTCGCCGAAGTCGGCACAGGAGGTCGCTACAAAGAGCAGCAGTCCGGTGGCCATCACGGCTAGGATATTTGAGAGGTATTTCATCAGTATCTGAATTCTGGAGATAATTGGAAGAAAAGGGAGGCGGGGAAAGGCAGGCACAGGTCCGGGACCTTTCCCCGACGATCAGATTTAGAACTTCAGGTTGACGTTGAAGCCAAGCGAACGCGGCGTGGGCAGGGTGCCGTACTCCAGCCCCTGAGCGTTGCCATTGTTATAGTTGGACTCGGGATCTACGTTCGGGACGTTCCGGTACAGGAAGGCGAGGTTACGACCCACCAGCGACACATTGACGCCCTGGAAGGGCGTGCGATCCAGGATGCTGGAAGGCAGATTGTAGCCGATGGTGACCTGGCGCAGCTTCATGAAAGAAGCGTCGTAGATGAATTCCTCCGAAATCTGCGAGGAGATGTGACGATAGTAATCCTGTACATCCTCAGCAGGATGGGTGTAGGTGAAGGATTCGTAGATCGGGTCGCCATTGGGATCGGTGCCCGTTTCGATCACCCCATTCACCGTCAGGCCATTTTCGCGGCCTTCGAGGGTATTCATGTGGGTACCCGCGCTGTAGGCACCGAGGTTGGTCATGGAGTGGATGACCCCACCAAAGCGCATGTCGATCAGCGCACTGGCTACGATGCCCTTGTAGCTAAAGGTATTGGTCAGACCTCCGGTCCAACTGGGGACACCTACGCCCAGAACCTCCAGGCTTGAGGTGCGCCGCGGCATACCGTCGGCATTGTAGACGATGTTGCCGGCGTCGTCACGAAGGTAGGCAAAGCCTACAATGGCACCGTAAGGCTCACCCAGGCGGGCCTCGACGTAGGTGTTCCGAGCCCGGCTCTCGCCCAGACGAATGGCCTTCAGCGTGGTGTCGCTAGGGTTGAGGCTGATTACCTCGTTCAGGTTACGGGCAAAGTTGAAGCCTACTTCCCACTTGAAGCCGCCATCCGTGCTGACCGGAGTCGCCATCAGCAGGGCTTCTACCCCGCGGTTGCGGATCTCACCGGTATTGATCACGGCGCTGCCGTAGCCGGTGGCCTGCGAGATGGTGTTGCTCACGATCTGCTTGGCCGTGATCATGTCGTAGTAGGCGACGTCCAGGCTTACGCGGTTGTTGAAGAAGCGGAAATCCGCTCCGGCTTCCCAGGAAGTGGTCAGCGAGGGCTCCAGTGCGTTGTTGGGGACGAAGCCCTGAGCGATGTTGCCAATGGGGTAGCCCAGGTGGGGCTGTCCCTGCAGACTGTAGGTCAGATTCAGGTTGAAGGGGTCGGTGTCACCACCTACCTGCGCGTAGGAGACGCGTACTTTCCCGAAGGAAAGAACCTCGGAGTTGATGTTCAGAGCATCCGTAATCACGTAGCTCAGGCTGGCCGAGGGGTAGAAGTAAGAGTTGTTTTCTACCGGCAGGGTCGAAGACCAGTCGTTACGGGCGGCGAGTTCCAGATAGAGATAATCCCGGAAACCGACCTGGGCCGAACCGTAGAGGGAGTTGATCTGCTTGGGGCTGATGCTGTAGCCGATCTGCTGGTTTTCGCCATTGGCAACCGTCTGCAGGTTGGGGATGGAGAAGTTGCCACCGAAGAGACGGAGCTGCTCGCGGCTCTGGTCCATGCGGTTACCCCCAAAGGTGCCGGAGATGGAGAAGTCGCCAAACTCTTTGTTGGCCAGGAAGAGGAAGTCCATGTTGGTCTCCCGAATCCGCCATTCGTTTTCGGTGATGCGGCCACGATCTACGTAGGGGGTGCCATAGCCGTCGATGTCGGTCTGACGGAAGGTGTAAAAGTCGGTACCGGCGCGCAGCTGTAGGCTCAGCCAGTTGGTGAACTCATAGCGCAGCGTCATGAAGCCGATGAAGCGGTCTTTCTGGTCAAAGTTGGTCTGCTCGTAGACGCCCCAGTAGGGGTTCACCCGATAGATGCTGTTGTTCCAGGGGATGTAGTTGCCAAACTCATCCTTGTAGTTTTCCAGAGCCGAAACCGGGATGTTAGAAGCCATCTCGGTGAGCACCAGGCCGGGGTTTTCCGGCGTGTCAGAGAGTGAGGGACGGTTTTCGGCCCGCTCGATCACGTAGTTGGCTTTCACATCCACCGACAGTTTGCGGCCCAGCTGACTGGTTCCACGCAGGGTGAAGGTATTGCGCTTCAGACCGCTCTCGGGGACCAGGCCATTGTTGCGGAGGTCCGAGGCCGAGAAGCGGAAAGTAGAGGTTTCGTTGCCACCGGCGAAGGAGAGGGTGTTGGTCAGGGTCTGACCCGTGCGATAGAAATCGATCAGGTTGTCGGGGTTGGGAGAATAAGGACGGGATACGCCATCAAAGCCAACGACCTGACGGCCGTCCATGCGGGCACCCCAGCTGGAGCGGGCCGTTTCGATGGCTTCTTCCACGGTTGTGGGGGCCTGACCCCGGTCACCCTGGCCATACTCTTGCTGGAAGTCGTAGAGGACCAGCGGCTGCTCCACCACATAGTTGGAGTTCAGTTCTACACCGATGCCTTTGCGGGCCCGGCCTTTCTTGGTGGTGATCAGGATGACCCCGTTCTGGGCGCGGGTACCATAGAGGGCGGTCGCCGAGGGGCCTTTCAGCACGGAGATGGTCTCGATGTCATCGGGGTTGATGGAGGAGATCCCGTCACCGAGGTCTTTCCCTCCCCACATCCCGGCCGAGCCGAGGTTGGAGTTGTCAAGGGGAATCCCGTCGACTACGTACAGGGGCTGGTTGTTGCCACCCAGGGAGGCATTACCCCGGATGATGACACGGGTAGAGGAAGCGGGACCACCAGCGGTGCTGGAGACGTTTACCCCGGCCACCCGGCCGGCCAGTGAGTTGACGACGTTGTTTTCGCGGGCCTCGGTAAGGGACTCCCCGGCTACCTCCGTGACGGAGTAGCCCAGGGCCTTCTTCTCACGGGAAATCCCCAGGGCGGTGATGACGACATCGTCAAGTTCTACCCCGGTCTGTACCAGCGCTACGTCGATGCTCGACTGGCTGCCTACCGTGATTTCCTGGCTTTGATACCCGATAAAAGAAAAGACGAGGACGTCTTCGTTGCTTGAAACACGCACACTGTATTTTCCTTCATCATCTGTAAATGCCCCGGCCGTAGATCCCTTGACCACGACCGTTACCCCCGCCATGGGGGTATTTGTCTCGGAGTCGGTAACCTGACCGGTGACGGTGCGCTGGGCTACGGCCGTGCCGCATAGCAGTAGGGCCATCAGCAGGGAAAAGACGTGCATCCCGGGGATACGGCCTAGCCGGGACGAGAGTCTTGTGCGTCTGTTGTCATTCATAATAGGCAAATAAGTAATGGTAGTTAATGAACAGGCAGTGGGAAATGGATATAAGGAATTGGTTGTGCGGGAAAAAGATGAGTCGCTTTCATGATAAACGAGCCCTCATTCCGAAAGGTAGTCGCCCGCTGTGAATGTGGGTAAAAAAAATTGAATGTACGTAAAGGGGGAGGACACTGGGAGCTGTTGACAAATACGACAGAGGTAAATAGAAACAGGCAAGGGGCAATACCCTCAGGCCTCCCCTGGGGGGACAATAATATCAAATAAATAAAAATGATTGACAAATATTCAATTTTGTCTGCAATTATTCCTTTGTATCTTCCGGAGCAAAAGCAACTTCTACATGTCTGATCGTAGAACTTTTCTCTGGCAAACGGGACTCAGCCTGGCGGCTTTGGGTGTTGGGATCCCCCCCCTGCGGGCACAAGCCCGCGATTTTGTGAGTCAGCGCCCCGCCCAGCGCGCGCGCAACTTCACCAGTGAGGCCGTCGAGGCCACCATTGGCCGCATCAAGCAGGCCATCCCGGACCCGGAGCTCGCCTGGCTGTTTGAAAACTGCTACCCCAATACCCTCGACACCACGGTGCGCCACGGTACCCGGGACGGCAAGCCCGACACCTTTGTCATCACCGGGGATATCCCGGCCATGTGGCTGCGGGATTCGACGGCCCAGGTATGGCCCTACTTGCCGCTGGCGCGGCAGGATGAGGCCCTCCGTAAGTTGCTTGCCGGTGTCGTCCACCGGCAGACCCATTGCATCCATATCGACCCCTACGCCAATGCCTTCAACGACGGGCCCACCGGCTCGGACTGGGAGAGCGACCTCACCGACATGAAACCCGAGCTTCACGAGCGCAAATGGGAGATCGACTCCCTCTGCTACGCCGTGCGGCTCGCGCATGGCTACTGGCAGGCCACGGGCGATACCTCGGTCTTTGACGACGAGTGGGTTGGCGCGATGGATCTCATCGTGAAGACTTTCCGGGAGCAGCAGCGCCGCGAGGATCGCGGCCCCTATCGCTTCCGCCGGGTCACCTCCTGGCAGACCGACACCCCGCCCGGCGACGGCTGGGGCAATCCCGTCAAGCCCGTAGGGCTGATCTGCTCGGTCTTCCGCCCCTCCGACGACGCCACCACCTTCCTCTATCTGGTGCCTTCCAACCACTTTGCCGTGACCTCCCTACGCCAGATGGCGCAGATCTTCCGCGACGTGAAAGACGATGCGGCCCGGGCCGCAGCTTGCGCAGCTTTCGCCGATGAGGTCAGCGATGCCCTGCAGCAGTATGCCATCGTCGAGCACCTTACGTATGGTCGCATCTTTCCCTATGAGGTCGATGGCTTTGGCAACCGCCTCTGCATGGACGACGCCAACATCCCCAGCCTACTCTCGCTCCCCTACCTGGGCTGTGTCCCAGCCGATGATCCCGTCTACCGCAACACCCGGCGCTTTGTGCTGGGGCCGCATAATCCCTACTTCTTCCGCGGCAGCGCCGCGGCGGGGATTGGTAGCCCCCACACCTTGCCTCCTAAGGTGTGGCCCATGAGCCTGATCATGCGTGCACTCACGTCGCAGGACGAGACCGAAATCGTCTGGTGCCTCCAGCGCCTGAAGGCCACCCATGCCGGTACCGGCTTCATGCACGAGTCTTTCGACCCGGATGATCCCAGCGACTTTACCCGCAAGTGGTTCGCCTGGGCCAATACCCTCTTTGGCGAGCTCATCATCAAGGTGGCGCAGGAGCGACCCGCCCTCCTCGCCAAAGTCTGATTTGCCCAAAACACCCGAATCAGGAACCACGAATTACCAACCGTTTGACCATGGCAAACCGCCGCACCTTTCTTCGCTGGTCCGCCCTGGGGGCGACCTTCTCCGGGGCTGCCCTGGAGGCTTGCGCCCAGCCGGCTCCGGTCCGGCCGGCCGTCATTTCCACCTGGAACCATGGCCTGCCCGCCAATATGGCGGCCTGGGAGATCTTGTCGGCTGGAGGCCGCGCCCTCGACGCCGTCGAGGCCGGCGTGCGGGTGGTGGAGTCTGATCCACAGTACCGCTCAGTAGGCTATGGCGGTCGTCCCGACCGCGAGGGGCACGTGACCCTCGATGCCTGCATCATGGACGAGCGGGGCGACTGCGGCTCGGTGGCTTTTTTGCAGGACATCAAGAATCCTATTTCCGTCGCCCGCAAGGTGATGGAAGAAACGCCCCACGTCATGCTCGTGGGGGCGGGCGCCCGGCAGTTTGCCCTGAGCCAGGGGTTTTCGCCAGAAAACCTGCTTACCGAAGACTCGGAACGGGAGTGGCGCGAATGGCTGGCCCAGCAGGAGCCCGAAGCCATGCCCGAGATCAATGTCGAAAACCACGACACCATCGGCATGATTGCCCTCGATGCTGAGGGCAACCTGTCCGGGGCCTGTACCACCAGCGGGGCCGCCTACAAGTTGCACGGCCGGGTCGGTGACTCGCCCATCATCGGGGCGGGGCTCTATGTGGACAATGAAGTGGGCGGGGCCGCCGCCACCGGCTGGGGCGAAGCCGTCATCCGCGTAGTGGGCTGTCACCTCGTGGTGGAGTTTATGCGGCAGGGCCACAACCCGGAAGAAGCCTGCCGGCTGGCCGTTGAGCGGGTGATCAGCAAAAATCCCGACTGGCGCGATATTCAGGTGGGCTTCATCGCCCTCAACAAGCAAGGGGCCTATGGCGGCTACTGCATTCAGACCGGCTTTGACTATGCCGTCCAGACCCGGGAAATGGAAAACACCCTGCTGCCCAGCGGCAGCCGGATTTGAGCCTGTCCGCCTTCGGCGGCCCTTGGGGTAGGGCTACAGGCGTGGATCTTGCCTCGCTGCCGCAGCATTATGTCATGGATTATGTGCGGGTCTATCCGTAAAAGGGGGCTGCGGGAAGGATAGCCCCAGAAGCGCTTCGGTGAGTTGGGGATCAAAAACCCG
>RFHL01000037.1 GCA_003696875.1 Bacteroidota bacterium
ATTTATCATCTTTTGCCCCCTTCCATCAAGTTCCTGCTGTCATGTCGAATGATTCCCCCCAATCTGATCCGCTGTCTACTGACCTGAAGGCACTGGAGGATGCCCTCAAGGTGCAATCCCAGACGACCTTCAGGGCCGCCGATGTCGAAAACGCCCGCCGCCGGCAGCTTTCCGACGACTTGCTCCAGCTGGAGCGCCCACATGTGCGGCACGAACTGCGGCGCGCCTTGCGTCGCCTGAAAGCCAAATTGCTGAAAAAGCTTTAGTCCATTCTTCTCGTTTCATGCGCTGTACTGCGACCTATGCAAGATTATTCCAACTACCTGAATGAATATGAACAGGAAGCAGAAAAACCTGGCTCCATCAAGCGGTTTTTCTTCGCCTGCGCCGGTGCCTACATCCGCATCCTGGAGGTGTGCCCCACCGAGCATACCAAGTATGTCGGTATCGGAGCGACCATCCTGCTCACGGCCTGCCTGGCCGTTTTGTCTGGTTCCTTTGCCATCTACACCCTGGTTCCCAACATGTGGATAGCAGGCCTATTTGGCCTGCTCTGGGGAGCCCTGATCTTCAATCTGGATCGATACATCGTGTCCAGCATCCGCAAGGAGGGGCGGCCCTGGCACGAGCTGGGTCTGGCCCTCCCTCGCCTGCTCCTGGCGCTGCTCATTTCCCTGGTCATCACCAAGCCCATCGAAATCCAGCTTTTTCACAACCAGATCAACGCGGGCCTGATGAGCCACATCTCTAAGTTGGAAAAAGAAGCCGAAGGCGAACTAGATGCCCGCCTGGGCCTGGACTCCTTGCGCCACGAACTGGCCATCGTGGACAGCATCCGTTGGGAGTACAAGCAGCTTCGGGAAGGGAAGCCCAGTTCGTTTGACTTTAATGAAGCCTCAGACAGCTACCGGCAAAGCCGGCGGGCACTCGACAGCCTGCAGCGGGCCTATCAGCCCCGCATCAAAGCCAATGAAGCCCGCCGCACCGCGCTCTGGAACACCCACGCCACCCGCGTGTATGAGACCCTACCCAGCGGCGAGAAGAAGTTTGTCCGCTGGGACTTTCCGGACACCTACCGCGACCGCAGCAACCGGCTCTACCAGATCAACCAGGGCCTGCAGCGGGAACTGGATAGCCTGCAAGCGGTGGTAAGCCGGCTTGACGCCCAGCGCAAGGACGCCCGGCAGGCCTTTGCCGAGGGATTAGAAGAAGAGATCGCCCTGCTCTATGCCCGGCGGGAAGAACTGATCGCCGCTAAAAGCGAGCGCGAGGCGATATGGGCAGAAGAAGCTCCTGCTGTCCGTGAGACAGCCCGTCGCTATGGCATCGGCTTTCCGGCCCGTATTCAGGTATTGGAACAAATGAAAGCGGAAGATGAGTCCATCTGGTGGATGAGTACCCTCATCGTGATGCTCTTTATCATGCTGGAGACTTCCCCGGTATTTGTCAAGCTGATCTCCAAACGGGGCCCCTACGATTATTTGCTCAGCCGGATCGAGCATCAGCGCAAAATTGAGTCGCTACGCTCTATCTCCAACATGAACCATGACCTGAGCGCCTCCATGCGCCAGCAGGCGCAGCAGTACGCCCCCCACAACGGGCAATCCTATGAGGATGCCTACTACACCGAATCCCGCTAAACGATTAAGGCCCCCTTTCCTTTCAGGCCCACCCTCGTACCGGGGTGGGCTTGTCTGTAGGAGGAGACGGGGAGGGCATTATCTGGACGTCAGCAGCTGCCGACGGCGTGCCTCATAGGTGGCCCGAAGCACCTCGGCAAGATTTCGGAGGAGCGGGGCCACTTCCCCAGGGGGAAGGTCCAGACGAGCATAGAGCACCCGGTCGGCTTTGGTGGCTGCCTCCAGCAGGGTAGCTTGCTGATGTGTGCTCAGATGGGTCAGCGCCATAACGCCCTGCTGCAGTTCTGTCGTGGTCATACTCGCCAGCCCCAGCCGCTCATCCGGGTCCAGGTAGCGGCGCCACAGGCCGTTGAGCTGAGCAAAGAGAGCCTCCTGTTGTCCCAGGGCACCGATTTCCGTCAGCTCCCGATAGGTCGCCTTCCACTCGCGGCTCAGGCGGCTCAGGTATAGGTAGCGCCGCAGGGGGCGGCGGAGAAAAAACACGACGCCACCCAACACGAAGAGGGCGATGGCCAGCAACAACACCAGCCAGGAATAGTCGCGGGGCAATGTCCAGTGCATCAGGTCCTCACTGTGCCGATAGCCGACCTCCTCCCCCGGCGGAACGGGCGCCAGCCGGACCATCGCCAGCGTATCGCTGGCGATGGTTTGCCACACCGTATCCCGTCCGCTCAGGTAAGCATAGGGGAGGCGTAGCACCTGTTTGTCAGCCACCTCAAAGGTTCTCAAGGCCAGGGTCAGCACATCGCGCGAGCGGCCCGCTTGCGTCACGGTCGGCTCTGCCCGGGCGTCGACCAGCTCAAAGGGGGCCAGCCGGGTACGGCGGCTGGGAAAGACCACCACCACGTCAGGCGCATGCTGAATCTCCAGGCGCGCCTCAAAGGGTTCGCCCACCCGGAGGCTATCCGAGGCGAGGCTCAGGCGCACCACAGGCTGGGCCGCCAGGCCCGCCAGGACGCCCCCAAGGAGGAGGCACAGGGCGATAGCGCGACGGAACCTACACATGACGGTGACGATGGTTGCGGCGACGAAAATAGCCTTCGAGGACCGGTAAGTAGTCTTCCCGGGTGTTGACGGAGACAAAGCCGATCTTGTGCCTCTGGCACAGGCTGCGCAGGCGCTGCTCCACGCCGTCAAAGCTTTCCTGCAGTTGCTTGCGATAGCCGATGTCCCCGGCATTGAGCCAGCGCTGCCGCCCGCTCTCAATGTCGATGACCGGAATCGTGCCTACCCCGACCGCAAACACTTCGTTGGGGTGGAAGAGGCGAATCAGGATGACCTCATGCCGCCGGCTCAGGTGGAGCAGGGACTGTTCGTAGCCTTCGTCCAGAAAGTCGGAGATCACCAGCAGAATGCTCCGCCGCCGCAAGGTACGCTTGACGAAGTCCAGGGCCATCTGAAGGCGGGTGCCCTCCCCTTTGGGAGGCTGAGTCAGCAGGCCTCGCACGATCTTGAGGATATGCTTACGGCCTTTTTCAGGCTTGAAGTACTGCTCAATGTGGTCGGAGAAGGTCGCCAAGCCGATTTTATCCTGATTCCGCAGAGCCGAAAACGCCAGAATGGAGGCAATCTCCGTACCGATCAGCCGCTTGTTCTCTTCGGCTGGCCCAAAATCTCCCGAGCCACTCACGTCAAACAGCACAAACAGGGTTTGTTCGCGCTCTTCCCGAAATTCCTTGATGAAGACTTCGCCGGTCTTGGCGGTCACATTCCAGTCGATGGTTCGGATATCGTCTCCATACTGATAGGGCCGGACCTCATCAAATTCCAAACCTTGCCCCTTGAAGGCCGAGCGATACTCACCCGCGAAGGTGGTGTCCACCACCTTGCGGATTTTGATTTCCAGTCGCCGTATTTTCTTGATGATCTCCTTCATGCGGCATGCCTGCTCAGCGCTTGGCCCCTCAAGATACAGCCTTGGGATCAAAAACCTGGCCTGCCTGTGCTCAACCGAAAAAAAAGCTGCTCCAGAGGCTTGCGGGCAGCCTTATCGGTAAGCCGTTACACGGCTATCGGGGCCTTGATGGTCGGATGTGGATCATAGCCCGTGAGGGAAAAATCCGCGTAGGTGAAGTCGAAGATCGACTTCACTTCGGGATTGAGGTGCATGGTAGGCAGGGGACGAACATCCCGGGACAGCTGCTCCTGCACCTGTTCAAAGTGATTGTGGTAGATATGGGCATCACCGAAGGTATGCACAAAGGTTCCCGGCTTGAGGTCACAGACCTGGGCCACCATCATCAGCAGGAGGGCATAGGAAGCAATGTTGAAAGGAACGCCCAGGAAGAGGTCCGCGCTGCGCTGATAGAGCTGGCAGGAAAGAGTTCCACCCGCCACATAAAACTGGAACATCACATGGCAGGGGGGCAAAGCCATCCGGGACAGTTCTCCCACATTCCAGGCACTGACCATCAGCCGCCGCGACTCGGGGGTCTCCCGGATCTGCCGGATCACTTCCTGAATCTGGTCTATGGTGCCCCCATCAGCCGTCCCCCAAGAGCGCCATTGAACCCCATAAACAGGTCCCAGATCGCCCGCTTCATCGGCCCACTCATTCCAGATCCGTACGCCATGATCTTGCAGGTACTTGACATTGCTATCTCCTTTCAAAAACCATAACAGCTCATGAATCACCGATTTCAGGTGCACCTTCTTGGTCGTAACCAGAGGAAACCCATCCGCCAGATCAAACCGCATCTGGTGGCCAAAAATGCTACGCGTGCCCGTTCCGGTGCGGTCCCCACGGTCTACGCCATGATCCATGACATGCTGCAGAAGGTCGTGATACGCTTTCATACTGGGAAGAAATTCGGAGTGAACAGCGAAAACAAAGCTACAAACCCTGTCCGGGCTAAGCAAACCGCGCCTTTCAGGCGCCTCCGAAATTGGAGGTCGAAAACACCCCAAGCACCTTCTGATTATCAATTTGCCAGGGGTAAAATGAAAAAAATGTGGACAAAAGGCCCTATATTTAATCAATTACTTCACACACGTATGGCTCCTACCTTTTCCATTGACCAACTAGACCAGCGCATTCTGGAGATTCTCCGCCAAGATGCCCGTACCCCCTATCTGGAAATCGCCCGCCTCTGCGGGGTGTCCGGGGCTACAGTCCATCTTCGTATACAAAAGCTGGAAAAAGCCGGCATCATACTGGGGTCTCGCCTTCTGCTCGACTATAAAAAACTCGGCCTAGGCATCTGCGCTTTTCTGGGTATCTATCTGGATAAGTGTGACTCTTTTGAAGAAATCTTTCAGCACATGGAGGCCATCCCCGAAATCGTGGAATGCCACTATTCTACGGGCGTATATGCCGTCTTTATCAAGGTATACTGTCGGGATACCACCCACCTGCGCGACTTGTTGATAGAAAAAATTCAGACCATCCCCTACGTGCGGCGTACAGAAACCTTCATATCCCTGCAGCAGACCTTTGAGCGGGAGCCCCATATTGGGGAGTTGTTTGAGGTACCGGAAAGTGTAGATGCGCCAGCAGAATAAGCAAAAGCCCGGTGCTTGCACACCGGGCTTTTGCTATAGGGTGAGAAAGGAAACATCAGGCGTCGCCTTCTTTCTTCTCTTCGTCAGTCTCTTCTTCCGTAGCAGTTTCTTCGGCAACTTCCTCCGTTGCTTCTTCGACGACCTCTTCGGCTGCCTCGGCAACTTCTTCGACGACTTCCTCTACCACTTCGGCTTCCTTAACAGCCTCGACGGTCTCTTCCACTACTTCTACCTCGTCTTCAACGACCGGCGTTTCCACCTCTTTGGCATCGGAGCTTCGGCTCTTACGGCGACGGCGACGACGGCTGGAGCTCGAACTGCTGCCGCTCTTGCCGGGCGCAAACTCATTGAAGTCCACAAATTCGATAAAAGCCATCTCGGCATTATCTCCTTTCCGGTTTCCGATCTTGAGGATCCGGGTATAGCCTCCGGGGCGGGTGGCCACAGCCTCCGCAATGGGGCCGAAGAGTTCTTTGATGGCCTCCTTATTCTTGAGGTAAGAGAACACCGTGCGCCGGGAATGCATGGTATCATTCTTGGCCTTGGTTACGAGCGGCTCAATGTACACCCGCAAGGCCTTGGCCTTGGCAACGGTGGTCGTGATGCGCTTGTGCTCGATAAGGGAAACAGCCATGTTGGCCAACATGGCCTTGCGGTGGGCGGCTTTGCGCCCCAAGTGATTGACTTTCTTGCCGTGTCTCACTGTTGTAGCGTTTTGCTATGCCGAAGGCATTCCTGCGCCAATCGCGGGGTCATATTCCTTCGGGCAATGAGCGGTTAATAGATAAAAAATAGAAAAAAGAGGGAGGGCGATCGCCCTCCGGATGATCATTCTTCTTCGAGACGATACTTAACCACGTCCATACCAAAGCTCAGGTTTTTTTCTGCCACGAGCTCTTCGAGCTCAGTCAGAGACTTCTTCCCGAAGTTCCGGAACTTGAGCAGGTCGGCAATGTTGTAGGAGACCAGGTCTCCCAGGGTCTTGATGTCAGCTGCCTTGAGACAGTTGAAGGCCCGAACCGAGAGGTCAAGCTCCGCCAAAGGCGTCTTGAGCAGCTTGCGCATCTGCAGGTAGTTTTCATCTACCTCGTCTTTCTTCTCGGGCTCGTCGGACTGCAGCGTGATCTTCTCATCAGAGAAGAGCATGAGATGACGCAGCAGGATATTGGCGCCTTCTTTCAGGGCAGACTCGGCATCAATGGTACCGTCGGTTTCGACGTCGATTTCGAGTTGTTCGTAGTCGGTCTTTTGCTCTACGCGATAGTCATCCACGAGAAAGCGGACGTTACGAATCGGGGTGAAGATCGCGTCGATGGACACCTCCCCGATGGGGGCATTGGGGACCTTATTTTCTTCGGCCGGCACGTAGCCCCGTCCTTTATCCACCGTCAGTTCAATATCGAACTGGGTTTTGGGATCAAGGTGAGCGATCACATGGTCGGGATTGGTCACTTCGAAGGCGGTGGTATGGTCGGCAATATCTCCGGCCGTAAACACTTCCTTGCCCCGTACCGAGACGAAAATCTTGGTATCCCCTTCCCCAATCTTTTTGAGGCGAACCCCTTTCAGGTTGAGGATGAGCTCGGTCACGTCTTCCACGACACCGGGAATGACAGAAAACTCATGGTCTACCCCAGGAATTTTGATCGAAACGATGGCATGTCCTTCGAGAGAAGAGAGCAGGACCCGGCGCAGTGCGTTGCCGACCGTGATGCCATATCCTCTTTCCAAGGGACGCAGAAGAAAGCGGCCAAAGAAATCATTTTCCTTTTCCAGGACGACCTTCTCCGGCATTTGGAAATTCAGCAGTGCCATGCGGTATTTTCCTTTCTGAGGTGAAAATTGGTGCGAAAAACTGATAGGTTACAAACGCCATAAAGGGGCGGCAACCGCCCCGGCGTGTCCGTGGGATCAGGCCCAGGACATTACTTGGAGTACAATTCAACGATCAGCTGCTCGTTGATGTTCTCTGGAATATCTTCCCGGTCGGGGAAGTTGAGGAAGGTACCTTCCATCCGGTTGCCAGCGACATCCAGCCAAGAAAAGCGAGAAGAACGACCCAAGGAGCGCTGTACGAGCTCAAGGTTCTGGCTTTTCTCACGAATGGTAATCTTATCGCCGGGGCTCAGGATCATGGAGGGGATGTTGGTTACCACTCCATTGACCATCACGTGCTTGTGGTTAACCAACTGACGAGCGGCGCGGCGGGTGGGCGCAAAGCCCATGCGGAACACCGTGTTGTCAAGTCGGGCTTCCAGCATCTGAAGGAACACCGTACCGGTTACCCCTTTCTTGGCAGCTGCCCTAACGAAAGTATTGCGGAATTGGCGCTCAAGCAGGCCATAGATATACTTGGCTTTCTGCTTTTCATTGAGCTGGATGGAGTACTCCGATGCCTTGCGGCGGCGGTTACGACCGTGCTGGCCGGGACCATACTTCTTTTTATCCAGCGCCTTGCTGGGGCCGAAGATCGGCTCTTTAAAACGACGAGCGATTTTGCTCTTGGGACCTCTGTATCTTGCCATCTTGGATGCTTGGTTATTTCGTGCTTTGGCATGTCCGGCACAACCGGCTCACCCCATACTCGGTATCAGACGCGACGACGCTTGGGAGGACGACAACCATTATGAGGAAGCGGCGTGATGTCCTTGATCATCGTGACTTCAATGCCCACGGCATTGACCGCACGGATCGCTGACTCCCGTCCTGCGCCGGTGCCTTTCACAAATACTTCGACCTTGCGCAGCCCCATGTCATAAGCCTTCTTCGCGCAGTCTGTCGCGGCGACCTGGGCGGCGTAGGGAGTGTTTTTCTTAGATCCGCGGAATCCCATCTTACCGGCGGCTGACCAGGAAATGGTGTTTCCGGCCATATCCGTCACCGTGATGATGATGTTATTGAAGGAGGAGGTGATGTGTACCTGACCGGTAGCTTCTACCTTCTTCTTCTTCTTGGCGCTTGCGTTGCGGGAGGATTTTGTCTTAGCCATGAACGTTGAATAGCTGTGTTATCTACTATTTAGGCGCCTTCTTCTTACCGGCCACCGTCTTACGCTTCCCTTTTCGGGTACGTGCATTGGTTTGCGTACGCTGCCCGCGCAACGGCAGGCCCTTACGGTGACGCAGTCCCCGGTAGCAGCCGATGTCCATCAGTCGCTTGATGTTCATCTGGACTTCCGCCCGGAGCGCCCCTTCTACTTTGTATTCGTCACCGATGATGCGGCGGATCGTTACGATCTCGTCATCATTCCAGTCTTTGACTTTTTTGTCCTCGTCGATACCGGCCTTTGCGAGGATCTCTCCCGCCGAGGTGCGGCCGATGCCAAAGATGTAGGTGAGGCCAATTACCCCACGCTTGTTCTTCGGTAAGTCTACTCCTGCTATACGTGCCATGCTTTTAGCCTTGTCGCTGTTTGTTCCTGGGGTTCTTCTTGTTGATCACATAGATCTTGCCTTTCCGACGGATGATGATGTCGTCGGCTGAGCGTTTTTTTACAGATGATTTTACCTTCATGGCAATAATTATTTGTAGCGGTAAACAATGCGCCCCTTGCTCAAGTCATAGGGGGTGATCTCCAATGCAACCCGGTCCCCGGGTAGAATCTTGATGTAGTGCATGCGCATCTTGCCGGCGATGTGAGCCAGAAGCTCATGACCGTTTTCCAGTTTCACTTTGAAGGTCGCATTAGGTAATGCTTCCGTCACTACACCGTCTACTTTGATTGGAGTTTGTTTAGCCAAATCTGATGATACTTAGTTTTCGATAAACTCAAAGGTCGAGAGTATAAGCGGCTTTCCCTCCTGGATTACGATGCTGTGCTCGTAATGGGCAGATGGCTGCAAGTCTTTAGCGAACACAGTCCAGCCATCGTCCCCTACCCGAATATGGCGTTTGCCCATATTGATCATCGGCTCAATGGCAAGGACCATGCCTGCCTGGAGTACCGGACCAGAACGACGACGGCCGTAGTTGGGAACTTCCGGCGGTTCGTGCAATTGCTTGCCCAGACCGTGACCGACCATTTCCCGCACCACGCTGTACCCAAACCCCTCGGCATGACGCTGCACAGCGTGAGAGATTTCTCCCAGCCGCTTTCCTGCCACGGCCATCTCAATCCCCTTGTACAGAGCCTCTTTGGTGACCTCCATCAAGCGGCGCTTTTTGGAGGAGATCTCCCCTACCGCAAAGGTGTAGGCTGAGTCACCGTAGTAACCATCTTTCAGCACGCCGCAATCCACCGACAAGATGTCTCCTTCAGAAAGAATTACCCGGTCGGAGGGCATCCCATGGACTACCTCGTGATTGAGGGAGGTACAGAGGGTAGAGGGGAAAGGAGAGTCGCCAAAACTGGGGCTGTAGTTTTTAAAGGCCGGGATGGCCCCGTGATCACGAATAAACGTTTCCGCGATCTCATCCAGCTCCAGAGTGGAGACCCCTGGTCGAATGTGCTTGCTGAGTTCTCCCAGCGTCTTGCTTACAAGCAAAGAACTTTCACGAATGAGGGCGATTTCCTCCTCAGTCTTCAGATATACCTGCGCCTTGGTGCTCATCGGTTCACCGCTAATCCGCTCCGGCTACGGCCACGTACCCGGCCTGTCTGCATGAGCCCATCATAGTGACGCATCAGCAGGTAGCTTTCAATCTGCTGCAGGGTATCCAGCGTAACCCCGATCATAATCAGCAGGGTAGTCCCACCAAAGAATTGAGAAAATGCCCCAGTAGCCCCCATAATCGCCGCAATGGCCGGGAAGATGGCTACTGCCGCCAAAAAGATGGCTCCGGGCAGGGTGATACGGGACAGTACCGTATCTATATAGTTGGCCGTACGCTTTCCGGGCTTCACCCCGGGGATAAAACCGCCATTGCGCTTGAGCTGGTCCGCTATTTCGTTGGGATTCACCGTAATCGCCGTGTAGAAGTAAGTAAACACGATGATCATGAGGAAGAATACCAGATTGTACCAGAACCCATTGATATCACTCATCGCTGCGACCACACCAGAGAGCGATTCGGCTCCAGAAAACTGAATCAGGGTTGTAGGCAGGAACATGATCGCCTGAGCAAAAATGATCGGCATAACCCCGGAGGAGTTTACCTTCAGGGGAATGTACTGCCGGGCGGCATTTCCACGCCCGAGCTGTCCGATCCGGTTACCCATCATCTGCCGGGCATAGTTGACCGGGATCTTACGGGTAGCCTGCGTAAGCGCAACCACCGCCATGGTAACCACCCCCAAAGCCAAGATCTCAATGAAGAAGATCATCGGTAAGGTGGTACGAGCCTCGTTGATCAGGGCGCCGGGGAACCCGGAAATAATGCCGATCATAATGAGGAGAGATACCCCGTTTCCGATGCCGTTATCGGTGATACGCTCCCCAAGCCAGACCAGGAACATCGTTCCTGAGGTCAGAATGGCCACCGAAGTCAGCCAAAAGAATGAAGAGCTCCCTGTAACGGCTTCAGGATACTGCCCCCGCAGGTAAACCACGTAGCTTGCCGCCTGACCCAGGGTAATCGCTACCGTCAGATAACGAGTGATTTGATTCAGCTTTTTCTGTCCGCTCTCGCCTTCAGTTCTCAGCTTTTGGATTGAGGGCAGCACGGCTCCAAGGAGCTGTACTACAATCGAAGCGGAGATGTAGGGCATAATTCCCAGCGCGAGGATCGATCCTCGGGCAAAGGCGCCGCCCAAAAAGGTGTTGAAGAGGTCCAGGAGATTCCCACCTGCACCTGCGTTGCCGAAGCTCGACTGCAGGATGCCTGAGTCAATACCCGGCAGGACCACGAAGGTCCCTAAACGGTAGACAGCGAGCAGCAGGAGGGTGTACAGAATCCGGTTTTTGAGTTCCGGAATCTTAAAGATATTCCTTAATGTCTGGATCAGGTCTTTCATGAAGGCTAGACTTCAGTAGCAGTCCCTCCAGCTGCCTCAATTGCAGCCTTGGCAGTCTTGCTAAACTTGTTCAATTTTACATCGGCCTGAACTGTGAACTCGCCCCGGCCCAGGACTTTGACCAGTGTAGTGGGGGCATCGATGAAGCCGTGATCAGCCAAGAACTGATGATCAATGGTCTCCCCGGGATTGGCTTTGATGAGTTCAGCCAGATCGTCCAGATTGATCACCTTATAGGCGACCCGATGGGGGTTTTTGAATCCAAACTTCGGGATGCGGCGCTGCAGGGGCATCTGTCCCCCTTCAAACCAAGGGCGATAGGAGTACCCACTACGGGACTTCTGTCCCTTATGGCCCTTGGTAGAGGTACCACCGCGCCCGGAGCCTTGGCCCCGGCCGATACGCTTGCCGGTTTTGGTGGCGCCCTCAGCGGGCTTTATGCTGTGGAGTTTCATTGCTTATTCGGTCTCTTCGACTTTCACCAAATGACTGACTTTCTTAATCATACCCAGCACCTGGGGGGTACATTCCTTGACCACCGTGGCACTGATCCGGCCGAGGCCAAGGGCTTCAATGGTAGCCCGCTGGTCCTTGGGGCGCTTGATCAGGCTTCGCACCTGGGTCACTTTTACCTTCGGATACATGATTCTTTTCGTTTAGGCTACCCTTGAAAGACTTTCCCTACCGTTACACCACGACGCTGGGCAACATCATGCGGCATGCTCATTTCGATGAGGGCCTTGATGGTGGCCTTCACCACGTTGTGGGGATTGGAAGAACCGAGGCTCTTGGCAATCACATCACGCACCCCGGCGGCCTCAAGAACGGCGCGCATAGAACCTCCGGCCAATACGCCAGTACCTTCAGCGGCAGGACGCAGGAGCACCTTGGCGGCTCCATACTTGGTGAAGCTCTCATGTGGAATGGTGCCTTTGCTCAGACCTACCTTGATCAGGTTTTTCTTGGCGTCGTCGACGCCCTTGCTGATGGCGTCAGTGACCTCATTGGCCTTACCGAGGCCAAAGCCTACGGTGCCGTTGCCGTCACCCACCACGACAATCGCGCTGAAGCTAAAGCGGCGGCCACCTTTTACGACTTTGGCCACCCGCTTGATCTTGACAACCTTCTCTTCAAGCTCGACCTCGCCGCCTTTTACTCGTATCTCGTTGGGGATATCCATAGGTTTAGAAATTTAGCCCGCCTTCCCGCGCGCCTTCTGCCAATGCTTTTACGCGACCGTGATACAGGTATCCGCCACGATCAAAAACAACTTGTTCGATGCCTTGCGCTTTCGCCAGTTCGGCCAGTTTTTTACCGACTTCGCGGCTCTGATCCGTCTTGGAAAGCGGCTGCAAATTTAAATCTTTTATGCGAGAAGAGCAACTCACGATGGTTACTCCAGTCTCGTCATTGATGATTTGTGCGTAAATCTGCTTATTGCTTCGGAATACCGACAGGCGGGGCCGTTCGGTAGAGCCCTTCAAGCGGCTACGGAGACGCTTGCGAATCTGATCGCGCCGCTGGACTTTTTTATGTGGTTTGCCCATGATATGAATGGATTGCGCAAGGGGAATGACCTGGGGGCTGCGATCCCTACGGTTTCCTTCCTGCGGCCTTGTTTATGATTATTTACCCGCAGCTTTACCGGCTTTCCGGCGGATTTGCTCACCCTGGAAGCGGACACCTTTGCCTTTGTAAGGCTCTGGCGGGCGCAGGCCGCGGATCTTGGCGGCCACTTGCCCAAGCAGTTGCTTGTCGTGGCTGGTAAGGGTGATCTTGGGGGCAGAACCCCGCTTGGTTTCGGTTTCGACCTTTACTTCGGGAGGAAGCACCATGTAAATGGGGTGCGAGAATCCCAGCGAAAGCTCCAGCGCATTCGAGCCTTTGGCCTCGGCCTTAAATCCGACCCCAACAACTTCCATGACTTTGGTATAGCCTTCTGAGACACCGACTACCATGTTGTTGATCAGGGTTCGAGAGAGACCATGCAGGGCCTTGTGGCGCTTCTGCTCAGTGGGGCGTGTCAACTCAACGGAGCCGTCTTTCACTTCCACTGTCAGATCCGCAGGCACCGTTTGCTTCAACTCTCCCTTAGGACCTTTGACCGTCACGACGTTGCTCTTGTCAACGGACACGCTGACGCCGGCCGGCAGGGTGATCGGGAGTTTTCCTATTCTAGACATCTCTGTTGTGGCTTAATAGACGTAACACAATACTTCGCCGCCCACTTTGGCATCAAATGCTGCCTTGTTGGTCATCACGCCTTTGGGAGTCGAGAGGATCGCAACACCGAGGCCGTTCATAACCCGGGGCATGCTCTTGACTTTGGCGTACTGACGCAGGCCGGGCTTGGATACGCGCACCAGTTTCTTGATAACGGGCTTACGCGCGTTGCCCTGGTACTTCAGGGCGATCTTGATCACGCCTTGGGGGCCCTCATCGATGAACTTGTAGCGGCGGATGTAGCCTTGCTCATGGAGGACGCGGGTGATCTCCTTTTTCAGGTTAGAAGCGGGGATATCCACTACTTTATGCCCAGCGCTCTGAGCATTCCTGATACGGGTGAGGTAATCTGCTATGGGATCCGTGTTCATATCACCAACTCGTTTTCTTTACACCGGGGATTTTGCCCTGCAGTGCCATTTCTCGGAACTTAATACGCGAAATACCGAACCGCCGAAGATAGCCGCGGCCCCGGCCGGTCATCTTGCATCGATTCTTAAGCCGGACAGGGGAGGAGTTGCGTGGGAGGAGAGCCAGGGACTGGTAGTCACCAGCTTCCTTGAGGGCGCGACGCTTCTCCGCGTACTTGGCCACCATGCGCTCACGCTTGGCCTGTCGGGCTATAATAGACTTTCTCGCCATAGGTCTTTAGTTACTTGCTTGGGTTTACGCCCTGGAAGGGCATGCCGAAGAGTTTGAGCAGTTCAAAAGCTTCCTCGTCTGTCCGGGCAGAAGTCACA
The DNA here is from genome assembly GCA_003696875.1 of Bacteroidota bacterium. GTDB lineage: Bacteria > Bacteroidota > Bacteroidia > J057 > J057 > RFHL01. Next base: position 13,998 of record RFHL01000037.1, read on the forward strand.
AAGGTAACATCCAAACCGGCAATCTGGTTAATCTTATCCACATTGATCTCAGGGAAGATGATCTGCTCCTTGATCCCCATGGTATAATTGCCCCGGCCATCAAAGCCCTTGGAAGGAATTCCACGGAAATCACGCACCCGAGGAAGGGCGACATTGATCAAGCGGTCCAGGAACTCGAACATGCGCACTTTGCGCAGGGTCACTTTACAGCCGATGGGCATTTCTTCCCGTAGCTTAAAGTTGGAAATGCTCTTGCGGGCGTAGGTCACGATGGGCTTTTGGCCGGAGATGGCCGTAAACTCTTCGACGGCAGCGTCGATCAGCTTCTTATCAGAAACCGCGTCACCGACACCCCGGTTGAGAACGATCTTTTCCAGCTTAGGCACCTGCATGACGCTCGTGTAGCCGAACTTCTCAAAGAGGGCCTTAGTGATCTCCTCCCGGTATTTGGTCTGTAATCTGGGTACGTAGGCCATGATGATGATTACTTAATGATCTCCCCACTCTTCTTGGCGTAGCGGACCCAGCCCTTGCCTTCTTCGGCGCGCTTGCGCCCCACACGCGTAGGCTGCTTGGTCTTGGGATCGATCAGCATGAGGTTGGAAATGTGAATCGGGGCTTCCTGCTCAATGATATCCCCGTTGGGGTGCTGCTGAGAAGGACGCATAGCCTTACGAACAATGCGAACCCCTTCGACGATGGCGCTTTCCTTCTGGGGAAGGACCTTCAGGACGCGTCCTTCACGGCCCCGGTCACTCCCGCTGAGTACCCGCACCATATCGTCTTTCTTTATGTGAAGCTTCTTGTTAGCCATGGCGATGGTTGGTTAAAAAATTAGAGTACCTCCGGTGCCAGCGACACGATCTTCATATAGCCACGCTCACGCAGCTCCCGGGCCACCGGCCCAAAGATACGGGTCCCGCGGGGGCCGCCATCGTTGGCGAGCAGCACGGCGGCATTCTCATCAAAGCGGATGTAAGACCCATCCTTACGGCGGCGCTCCTTGCTAGTGCGCACGATGACGGCCTTGACGACGTCACCTTTCTTGACGTTAGAGCTGGGATCTGCCGACTTGACGGTAGCGACGATGCGGTCGCCTACACGAGCATAGCGCCGGCCGGTACCTCCCAGGACGCGGATACAGAGCAATTCTTTGGCTCCACTGTTGTCGGCTACTTTGAGCCGGCTCTCCTGTTGAATCATGGCTACTTAGCTTTTTCGATGATTTCGATGAGGCGCCACCGCTTACGCTTGCTCAGGGGACGAGTTTCCATGATCCGGACCGTATCACCTACCCCGCACTGGTTTTCCTCGTCGTGGGCAACAAACTTGGTGGTTTTCTTTACAAATTTCCCGTAGATGGGATGCTTGACTTTCCGCTCGACATTCACGGTGATGGACTTATCCATCTTGTCGCTCACGACCTTGCCGACACGGACCTTTCTGAGATTTCTGTTAGTATCGCTCATGACACTCCTTAGTTGGTTTGGACTTCCGCCATTTCGCGTTCACGGAGGATGGTTTTGAGCCGGGCGATGTCACGGCGGATAGCCCGGATCTCGGAGGGGTTCTCAATTGCGGAGACGGCATGGTTCAGCCGCAGTTTGAGCAGGCGATCGTTGTCGCTGTTGATACGGGCCCGAACCTCCTCGAGGGTCAAATCCCTGATATCCTTAGCCTTCATGCCTTATTACGCTTTTTGAAGTTCACGACTCATGACAATCTTGGTCTTGATGGGCAGCTTGTGCGCAGCGAGGCGAAGGGCCTCCCGGGCCACCCGCTCGGGTATCCCATCAAGCTCAAACAGGATCCGGCCAGGTGTAACGGGCGCAGCCCAGTACTCAGGGTTACCTTTCCCTTTACCCATCCGCACCTCTGCAGGCTTCTTGGTGATGGACTTCTCAGGAAAAATCCGAATCCACATATTTCCTTCCCGTTTCATGGCACGGGAGATGGTGATCCGGCAGGCTTCGATCTGCCGGGCAGTGATGAAGGCGTTTTCCAGGGCTTTGATGCCGTAGGTACCGAAGGCAAGCTCGGTACCACGGGTGGCATTCCCCTTCATCCGTCCCTTCTGACTCTTTCTGAACTTAATCTTTTTCGGCTGTAGCATGACTCTTTGCCTTTTTTAGGTGAAGCGACCAGTTGGGTACACAGATCGGCTTGACCGGTTCATGGGGCCGGCTCCCTATGGTGATAGGTAATTACTTTCTGCCTCCTCCTCGCTTCTCGCGGCCACTACCACCGCCTGCCCGCTGCTTGCGCTCGGACTTCACGTTGGGAGAAAGATCGACTTTACCAAAAACCTCCTTCTTGAAAATCCAGACCTTCACGCCGATGGTTCCGTAGATGGTACGGGCCTCAACCAGGGCGTAGTCGATGTCTGCACGGAGGGTCTGAAGCGGGATCCGGCCTTGCTTGTACTGCTCAGTACGTGCCATTTCTGCCCCCCCCAAACGACCGGCACACATGATCTTGCAGCCAGCAGCGCCGGCGCGCATGGTGTTAGCCAGGGCAGACTTCATGGCACGGCGGAAGGATACCCGCCCGGCCAACTGCTGTGCGATCTGCTGTCCCACGAGGGTAGCGTCCAGCTCGGGTCGCTTGATCTCGTAGATGTTGATCTGCACGTCTTTGCCCGTGACTTTCTTGATCTCCTCGCGAAGCTTGTCTACTTCTTTCCCTCCTTTACCGATCACAATTCCGGGTCGGGAGGTGTGTACCGTGAGGGTAATCTTACGCAGGGTGCGCTCGATGATGATCTTCGAGATGCCTCCGCGTGGGATACGCGCGTTGAGGTAGGCGCGGATCTGCTCGTCCTCTACGAGTTTGTCGGAGAAGTCCTTACCACCGTACCAGTTGGATTCCCAACCTTTGGTGATACCCAGTCTCAGTCCGATAGGATGTGTCTTCTGTCCCAAGGTCCTATTCTTTAGATTTATGCTTCAGCTTCTTCTTCGAATTCCGGAATCCGGTCGATCACGAGTGTTACATGGCAGTAGCGCTTCCGGATCAGGTGGGCCCGTCCCTGCGGTGCAGGGCGCAGACGCTTGAGCATCCGGGCTCCGTCCACATAGGCTTCCTTGATGTAGTGGGTGCCGATGTCTACCCGCTCCCCTTCATTCTTTTCCTCAAAGCTGCTGATGCCCGCCTGCACGAGACGCATCACGGCAGGGGCAGCGGCTTTGTTGGTGAATTTGAGGACATTGAGGGCGTGGAAAGTCTCCATGCCACGGATTTGGTCGACCACCAGCCGCATCTTACGAGCGGAGCTCCGGAAGTTCCGCAAAGAGACTTTCGTCACCTCGGCCTTTTCCGCCTTGAGGCGTTCGGCGTAAGCTTTCTTGCGCTTCGGGGCCTTGGGCAAGCCGGCCGCGATTTTTTCTTTGCGCGTCATTTTTACGTTCTCAGCCATCGTCTTATCTCCTTTTGTCTTTGCGGTTACCAGCATGGCCACGGAAATTGCGTGTAGGTGCGAATTCCCCCAGCTTATGGCCTACCATGTTTTCAGTAACGAACACCGGAATAAACTTCATCCCGTTATGCACGGCGATGGTATGGCCAACAAAATCGGGCGAGATCATGGAGCGACGCGCCCAGGTTTTGATGGGGCGCTTGCTGCCACCTTCGTTCATCCGTATGACCTTGCGCTCCAATTTGGGATCGATAAATGGCCCTTTTTTCAGCGATCTTGCCATGATGAATAGTATTTGGTGGAATTGTTGATCATCGAAGAGACCCACAGGGGGTTCAACATCCAACAACTCAAGAATTCAACTTACTTCCGTTTCTTTTTCCGACTAATGATCAGGCGGCTTGAAGCCTTTTTCCGGTTGCGGGTTTTGTAGCCCTTGGCCGGCAACCCTTTCCGGTTGCGGGGGTGTCCCCCGGAGGCGCGGCCCTCACCACCACCCATGGGGTGGTCGACAGGGTTCATAGCCACCCCGCGTACACGCGGGCGCTTGCCCAGCCAGCGGTTGCGGCCAGCCTTACCCACATCAATGTTTTGGTGAGAGGAGTTTCCGACGACACCAACGGTCGCCATACACTGTCCCAAAACCATCCGGGTTTCACCGGAGGGCATACGCAGGATCACATACTTGCCTTCACGGGCCGTGATCTGCACCGAAGAACCAGCGCTGCGGGCCATCACCCCACCCCGTCCCGGATTCAGCTCCACATTGTGGACGCTGGTACCCAAAGGAATGTTTTTGAGGAGCATCGCGTTGCCGGGTACCGGCTCGGCGGTCTCTGCAGAAACCAGAGTCTGGCCTACGGTCACTTTTTCAGGCGCCAGGATATAGCGCTTCTCACCATCGGCGTAGAAGAGCAGAGCCAGGCGGGCGGTACGGTTGGGATCGTACTCAATCGCGTGCACCGTAGCGGGAATGCCCATCTTGTCACGCTTGAAGTCTACAATCCGGTAGCGACGCTTGTGCGCGCCCCCGCGGTTACGCATCGTGATGCGACCGCTACGGTTGCGCCCTCCGAAGCTCTTGACCGGCGCAGTCAGCGCCTTTTCAGGAGTGGACTTGGTCACCGCGTCGAAGTCGGATACAGAGCGCTGCCGTTGTCCGGGCGTAGTCGGTTTCAGTTTTCTAATCCCCATCTTTCTTCAGCTTAGATGTGTTTGTAGAAATCGATCTCGTCCCCCGGACGGAGGGTAACGACCGCTTTTTTATAGTTGGGAGACTTGCCCCGGATGACTCCCCGCTTGGAGTAGCGCATCCGCTGCTTGCCCCGTACAATCATGGTATTGACGCTTTCCACCTTCACCTCGTACACCTGCTCCACCTCAGACTTGATCTGGGCTTTAGTGGCCTGCATGTCGACTTCGAAGCCGTACTGAGTCAGACCCCGCTCTAGGTAGCCGACGGTTTTTTCGGTGATGATGGGTCGTTTGAGAACACTCATGGTACTAGTTCACTAATCGTTCGTGGATGACATTGACCGCATCCTCAGTGAGCACGACCATCTCGGCGTTGAGGATATCGTAGGTATTAAGGTCTGCGGCAGGCACAACCTGGGTCTTGGGCAGGTTGCGGCCGGAGAGGTAAACATTCCGATCGACTTCGCCGGTAACAAACAGGACCTTCTTGCCGCTGATCTCCATGTTGGAGAGGACGGAGAGGAAAGACTTGGTAGAGGGCGAGTCGAAGGTGAAGTTTTCCAGCACGCGGATGCTTTCCTCCCGGGCTTTGTAAGTCAAAGCGCTGCGACGGGCGAGTGCCTTAACTTTTTTATTCAGCTGGAACCCGTAATTCCGCGGGCGGGGGCCAAACACCCGGCCACCATGACGCCACAGAGGCGACTTGCGGTCACCCTGACGGGCGTTACCGGTTCCCTTCTGCCGAAAGGGCTTCTTGCCAGTACCAGAGATTTCTCCCCGCTCTTTGGCTTTGTGCGTACCCTGACGCCGGTTTGCATGGATCTGGCGCACATCAAGATAGATGGCGTGATCGTTAGGCGTCTCCAGGGCGAAGACGGACTCGGCGAGGTTAACCCGCTTGCCGGTATCCGTACCTTCTATGTTATAGACTGCTACTTCCATCTTACTTCTCTACGATGACGTACGATCCTTTATGCCCGGGGATAGACCCGGAAATTACCAGGAGATTTTTTTCGGGGATCACTTTGAGGACCCGCAGGTTCTGCACTTTGACCCGGGCGTTGCCCATCTTTCCGGCCATGCGCATGCCCTTGAATACCCGCGAAGGCGTAGAACCCGGCCCGAGCGAACCCGGAGCACGCCCCCGGTTGTGCTGACCGTGCGTACGGCCTCCTACCCCACCGAAGCCATGACGCTTTACAACCCCCTGGAAGCCCTTGCCCTTGGACAGGCCCACCACATCCACAAACTCGCCTTCCTCGAAGAGATCTACTCCTACCGTGTCACCGAGATTAAACTCGCGACCAAATTCCTCGGGGCTGAATTCCACCAAACGACGCTTGGGGGTTGTCCCGGCCTTAGCAAAATGCCCCTTCAAAGGCTTGGGGGTATTTTTTTCCTTCCGCTCATCGAACGCCAACTGGACAGCGTCGTACCCCTCGGTCTTGCCATCCTCACGTACGAGGCTGGTCTTTATCTGGGTCACCACGTTGGGTTCAGCATAGATGAGCGTACAAGCAATGTTTTTGCGATTCTCATCGAAGATGCTGGTCATCCCAACCTTCTTTCCTATGATTCCTGCCATCTTTTTCGGAGTTAAAGAAGTAAAAATCCGGTGTGTAGAGGTACAGCATGGAGCTCCGGAAAAGTCATCCTGCTGGCGGCCTCCCAACACACAGTCTTACACCTTGATTTCAACATCAACCCCACTCGGCAACTCAAGCTTCATGAGGACGTCCACGGTTTTGGAGCTTGAACTAAAGATGTCGATCAAGCGCTTGTAAGAACTGATCTCGAACTGCTCACGCGACTTCTTATTGACGTGGGGGGAGCGGTTCACGGTGATGATCGAGCGCTCGGTCGGGAGCGGGATCGGCCCACTGACGATGGCTCCGGTCGTTTTCACCGTACGCACAATTTTCTCAGCGGACTTATCCACTAGGTTGTGATCGTACGACTTCAGCTTGATTCTAATCTTCTGAGTCATTGCTTTTTCGTTAAAGCTGTAGGGGTGGACCCTATACCTTAGTCAGGCCTTTTTGTTTTGCCACTACTTCTTCCTGGATGTTGGCGGGCGTGGCTTCGTAGTGCGAAAACTGCATAGTAGAAGCAGCACGTCCCGAGGAGATTGTACGCAGATCGGTCACATAGCCAAAGAGCTCGGAGAGAGGCACCTTGGCCTTGACGACTTTGGAACTTCCGCGGTCACCCATTTCTTCGATTTTGCCCCGGCGACGGTTGAGGTCACCAACGACATTACCCATGTACTCTTCGGGGGTCACGACCTCCACAGCCATGATGGGCTCTTTGAGCACCGGGCTAGCCTTAGGAGCAGCATGACGGAGCGCGAGGCGAGCCGCAAGTTCGAAGGAAAGCTGATCGGAGTCGACCGTGTGGAAGCTTCCGTCGAAGAGACGGACGCGAAGGCCTGTGAGCGGGAAGCCAGCAAGGACACCGTCGCTCATAGCATTCTTAAAGCCTTTTTCGACCGAGGGGATAAATTCGCGGGGAATATTACCACCTTTGATTTCGTCCAGGAATTCGAAGCCATCGGTTTCGGAAGGACCAATCTCAACCTGGATATCGGCGAACTTACCCCGACCACCGGTTTGCTTCTTGTAGACTTCGCGGTGGATCACGTTGGCAGTGAGCGACTCGCGGTAAGACACCTGCGGGCGACCCTGATTTACCTCAACCTTGAACTCCCGGCGGAGACGGTCGACGATAATTTCCAGGTGAAGCTCCCCCATACCGGCGATGATGGTTTGCCCGGACTCTTCGTCGGTAAATACCTGGAAGGTGGGATCCTCCTCGGCCAGCTTGACCAGGCCAGCAGAAAGCTTGGCCTCATCTTTCTGGGTCTTAGGCTCGACCGCGAGCTTAATCACCGGCTCGGGGAAGGTCATGGATTCCAGCAGCAGCGGATGGTCCACATCGGTCAGGGTATCTCCCGTACGGATGTCTTTGAACCCTACGCCAGCCACGATGTCTCCAGCTTCCACCCGATCAATCTGGTTTTGCTTGTTGGAGTGCATCTGCAGCAGACGGCTGATCCGCTCCTTCTTGCCTGTACGGTTGTTGAGCACATAGGAACCCCCGTCCAGATGACCGGAATATACCCGGAAGAAGGCAAGGCGGCCTACGTAGGGGTCGGTCATGATCTTAAAGGCCAAGGCCGTGAAGGGATCGTCTCCTTCCGGAGAACGGGACTCTTTGGCATTGGTATTAGGATTGACACCTTCAATGGGCGGCGTATCCAAAGGAGAAGGCAGCAGTGCACAGACGGCGTCGAGCACAGCCTGAACGCCCTTGTTTTTAAAGGCAGAACCACAAAGCATGGGCGTGATGGCCATGTCAAGGGTAGCCTTGCGAAGGGCCGAGAGAATCTCGTCGCGGGTGATGGTGCCCGGATCTTCGAAGTACTTCTCCATGATCGTTTCGTCGTACTCAGCGACAGCTTCGATCATTTTGGTCCGCCACTCCTCGACGGTATCCAGAAGGTCTTCGGGGATAGGTACTTCCTCATAGGTCATACCCATATCGTCCTCGTTCCAGATGATGGCTCTGTTGTCGAGCAGGTCGACAACGCCCCGGAAGTTGGCTTCTGCCCCAATGGGTACCTGGATGGGCACCGGGTTGCCGTGTAGCATGGTATCCACCTGGCGCACAACTTCAAAGAAGTCGGCTCCGGAGCGGTCCATCTTATTGACAAAGGCGATGCGCGGAACGTGATATTTCTCGGCCTGACGCCAAACGGTCTCACTCTGTGGTTCCACGCCCCCTACGGAGCAGAAGAGCGCAACGGCACCATCGAGCACCCGGAGAGAACGCTCCACCTCAACGGTGAAGTCCACGTGACCAGGGGTATCAATGATGTTGATACGGTGCTTGATATCGTTGTAGGGCCAGAAGGTCGTCGTCGCAGCGGAGGTGATGGTAATCCCACGCTCCTGCTCCTGCTCCATCCAGTCCATGGTGGCAGCCCCGTCGTGCACCTCCCCGATCTTGTGGGAGATACCGGTATAAAACAGAATACGCTCGGTCGTGGTCGTCTTACCGGCATCAATGTGAGCCATGATGCCGATGTTGCGGGTGTCTTTGAGCGGTATATTAGCCATAACTGTTATTGCCCCTGGTTATGAGTGTTGTGGTAAAAAAGGAACCTGGCAAATTAGCAGTAGTAATTAGAAGCGGAAGTGGGAGAAAGCCTTGTTGGCTTCGGCCATCCGGTGGGTGTCGTCTTTCTTTTTCACCGCCCCTCCTTCGCCTTTGGCGGCAGCCATCAGCTCGGCGGCGAGTTTTTCTTCCATGGATTTCCCGTTGCGGGACTTGGCATAGCGGATGATCCAGCGGATCCCCAGGCCTTCACGACGCTTGGGTTTCACTTCGGTAGGCACCTGAAAGGTGGCTCCTCCGACCCGTCGGCTTTTCACCTCCACACCAGGCATCACATTGGCAAGGGCGGCCTTGAAGACCTCGACGCCGCTCTGCTCGGTGCGGCTTTCGATGATATCCATGGCACCGTAGAAGATTCCGTAAGCCGTGCTCTTCTTGCCGGAAACCATGAGGTTATTGACAAACTTGCTGACCATCTCGTCCCGGTAGCGGGGATCGGGAATGGGGCGGCGATTTTTAGCTCTGGTCTTTCTCATGATGAATTACCTTACTTTTTGGGCCTTCTGGTACCGTACTTGGAGCGACCTTGGCTCCGGCCTTCGACGCCGGCGGTATCGAGGGCGCCACGGACGACGTGGTAACGAACACCTGGCAGGTCTTTTACCCGGCCACCGCGCACGAGCACGATGGAGTGCTCCTGCAGGTTGTGCCCTTCCCCGCCGATGTAGGCATTCACCTCCTTTTGGTTGGTGAGGCGCACACGGGCTACCTTACGAAGCGCGGAGTTAGGCTTCTTGGGAGTGGTGGTGTACACCCGGAGACATACGCCCCGGCGCTGCGGACAGGAGTCAAGTGCGGGTGACTTGCTCTTGTCGTGCTTGACCTTTCTCCCTTTTCGTACGAGTTGTTGAATCGTAGGCATAGGTAAATATGGAGATTCAAAAAATGCGGCTGCAAAGGTAGAAAAAATGAACCCTACTCGCAAGCCGGACCAAATGGCTTTCAAAATCGATGGTCCCTAATGCAAAAAAGCTGTCCGGAACCGCTAAGCGGGAGACAGCAATCGCGACATGCACTGTACCGGGGTGGCAGAAAACAGACGCCCGAAGGTTATCCGGAGCGCCACGAACAAGCGGCAGCGGGAAGCTGCATGTGCCTGAGGAGGTGTTTTCTGTCTTCCGGGGTACTTCTGATTCCCAGTAGAGAACCGAGGCATTGCCATGAAGGACAGTCTTCCTTGCCAAGGGCCTTTCTTACGCATGTTGAAGAGGTGACCCTTTTTATTGGCTGGGCAAAGATCGCACTATTTCGGAGAAATTCAAATCGTTCCCGCAACTTTTTTCTTAACTTTTTGAGCATTAAGCCTCTTGGTCCTCAGCATATACACTGAGGTAGCCAAAGCGGATAAAGCGTTGGACCCGAACCAGCTCTTCATGGTCCGGGATCCGCACGTCGCGGGGCACCTTGACGAGGCGCGGGTCCTTGCGATCAAATGGTGGGGATACCCGAGACTGAAAGAGCGCCCCCCAAAGGGGCGCGGCACAGCTGTAGATGAGTCTTTGCGGCGCGTGGGTGGCTTCCCACTCACGCAGGCGGGAATTGATCTCCTCAAAGAAGCGCACCGCATTGGCGAGGCGAACCCGGGACCCCGCCCGGGACTTGCCCCGGGTATTGGCAAAGTCCAACTGGGAGCGGCCCTGTTTGTGCCGCTTCATGTACTTCTTAAACGCCTTGTGGACCAGGATTTCCTCGCCCTCAAAGACGCCCATGGCACAAGCCCCCACCTGGATGAGCAGGACGAGATGTACCGGCAGCTCTGCCGGCAACTGGGTCAGGTAGGCAGGCAATCCCTGCCGGTCAGATGGGAGGGGCGGCCAGGGTAAAGGAAGGCGCAAGGTCGAGAGGGTTTCGCCCTGATCCCCGGCCAGAACGACCCGATGCCGGTCCGGCTCTGGCCACAGATGGCCAGAAGGGGCCTGCAGTTGCTGCTCCAGCCATACCCGGCAGGCTGCCGGGGACATACGGGTTTGGGGTACCTGTGACATACACACCTATCGATGCGGGCGCTTCACCCGGCTCCAAACACACAGGATGAAGCATACCCCCCAAATACGCAAGCTTTTTGTAAAACTCTGCCCCTGATTGTCCTGCCCCTCCCGTAAGGTTTCACGGAGAAAGTTGCCCGGGCCAAGGCCATAGAATGAGCCCAGCCCGGGCCAGACCAGGCCCCAGGCACGCTGGACTCAGGCCAACGTGGCGTAAGGATTTCCTGCATTTCCTATTGAAAAGGCCAAAGAATGAACGTAAGTTAGAAGAGCCTATATCTACAATATATGCGTTCAGGGTAGCTTCATCTTTGTTTTCAACCCGTGCAGGCCTGGCCATATGAGTGATTTTTTCTCCGAAGCCATGGATGCCCGCCCCGGATCTTCCGGGTCGGACCCGCTCTACTTGCCTATCTCGGAGGAAAAGCTAAGAGACTACCAACAAATCTATCTCCAGGACGAAGATGCCTACACCAAGGAGGACCTGATCAAAAGGGTTACCTTCCTGGCCCGCCTATGCCACAACCTGCTGAACAAAGGGGATATGTGGCCCACCAAGGAGGTGGTCAACAGCAATGACCCGCTCTTTTACCTGCTGGAGAACATGGAAACCATGGTGCTGGCGGTAGATCGTGAGCACCAGATTTTAGTCGCCAACTCGGCCTTCCGCTCCTACTGCGCCAATGCCTGGGGCGTCCACATACACGTGCGCCAGGATATCCGGGACATTGTCCCGGAAGGGGAGCGAGACACCTGGCAAGGCTGGGTTGATCAGGTGCTTTCCGGCTCGGACCTGCGCGAAACCCTCACCCTCCCGCTCCAGGGCAAAGTCATGCGCTATGACTTTGCCTGGCGCCCCATGATCGGTCCGGAGGCTGAAATCCTCGGAGCTTTTCTGGTGGCCCGGGATGTGACCCAGCAGCACCTCACCCTCCTCCAGTTGCGGGAAAAGGAGCAGATGCTCTCTTCGATCAATTACAGTATCCAGGAAGGCATTTTCCGGTCCAGTCCCGGGGTGGGCATCCTGTATGTAAATAAAGCCTTTGTCGAGATGTTTGGGTATGGCTCGGTCGAGGAGGTCCTTTCTCTCGAACCTTATGCCCTCTACGTGGATACCCGCCGCCGGGACGACTTTGTCCGGATCATGCAGGACAGCACGACCTTCCACAATGAAGAGGTGCTGTTCAAACGCAAAGACGGGAGCACTTTTTGGGGTCTGATCAGCAGCATCAAGGTCGAGGACCATGGCACCATCTACTTCGATGGCGCCATCCGGGATGTCACCAAACTCAAGGAGGCCGAAGATCGGCTGCGGGCACAATACGAAGAACTCAAGAAGGTCAACCAGGAGCTGGACCTGTTTGTACACAGTACCTCCCACGACCTGCGTGCGCCCCTGACCACCTTGCAGGGACTGATAGAGGTGGCCCGGTCGGCGCCGGATGAGGAAACCCGGGATCACTATCTGGATCTCATGTCCCAGAGTGTGCACAAGTTGGACACCTTTATCAAGGAAATCATTCACTATTCCTACAACTCGCGGCTGGAACGCCGCTGCCAGGTTATTGACTTTCCCCACATCATCCGGACCTGCCTCAACGAACTCAAGGGTATCCCCGGCTATGCCCGTCTGGGAATAGGGCTGAGTTTTCCCGGAGGGCCCATTTTTCACTCCGATCCTATGCGGGTGAAAATGATATTCTTCAATCTCCTGGCCAACGCGATCTGGTATCAGGATATGGAAAAGCCGATCTCCAATCTGGATATCCGTATCGTGGTGGACCAACAGGAAGCCCGCATTGAGCTCGAAGACAATGGTATAGGCATAGACGAAGCCCACCTGGACAAAATCTTCAATATGTTTTTTCGCGGTACGCGCAAGAGCACCGGCTCAGGGATCGGCTTGTATATCGTACGGGAGGCTGTACACAAGCTGGAGGGAGAAGTAAAAATCCACTCCAAGCTGGGCCAGGGCACCCTGCTCAGCATCCGGCTGCCGCAGTTGCGGGAGTGAGGAGGCCTGTGCAGACCAGACCGGGATTTCTATATGGCAAGAAAGCCGCCTGAACCGCCAGGCACCAAGCGCCTGCCTGAGGATGAAGCCTTGCTTCACCGATTCTTTTTTTCCCAAAGAAACGATGCGCTCCCGGGCCTACCTCCAACCTCTCTCCGGGTATGACAAGCTGTGCCCGGGTATTGGGGGGGACGACTACCGCCACCGACCAGCTATCACTGTTTTGTTCCCAGGATAGCCTCACTTCGCCATAGGGCGTGCGGTGGCTGCCTTTGGCCCAACTCAAACCCGATTCGAAGCCCGGTGCCAGGGTAAATTGCTTCCAGCCTGCCGCAGGGCCGGGCTGGATGCCCAGCAGGTACTGGTACAGCCATTGTCCCACACAGGCCCCAAAGGGATGGTGGCCCGTGCCATAGCCCCGCGCATTGAGGTTTTCGCCTAGAGTACTCCTCGGCCCCTCGTTCAGCATATGCAGCCAGCCCGGACTCTCCGGCTGCCGGACCAAGGCCGTCGCCAGGGACAGGTGCCCGTGCTCGGAGAGGTACTTCAACAACGGTTGCACCCCCACGAAGCCCACGCTAAGGTGGGTGTCCTGCCGGGCAATCGCCTCCAGCAAGCGTGCTTCTACTTGCGGCCGGTGCCGCTCGGGGACCATCCCCAGCCAAAGTGGCAGGACCTGACCCGTTTGCGAGCCTTGGGCGTACCAGCCAGATTCTTCCTGGAGAAAATGCCGGTTAAAAGCGCCTTGAATGACGTTGGCCAGGCTGTCGTACCGCCTGGCGTCTTCCGTTTTCCCTAACAGGCGAGCCGTGGCCGCCACCTCCCGGCTCAACCAGAAATAACACGCAGTCGAAGTCTGCCCCACGGGCGTAAGCCCAGGTCCCCAACCCTTCGAGCCATGGGTCAGGTCCAGCCAGTCGCCCAGCGACCAATGCACCAGGTGGTTGCTATCGGCGGTACTGCCCACGAAGTCTACATAGGCACGCATGCCCGGATAGGCCTCCTCAAGGATGCTACTGTCGCCGGTCCATTGGAACAACTCCCGCGCCACGAACACCAGGGTGCCGCCCCACCAGGGGTCGTCATACAAAATCGGCTTGCCATTGGGCTGAAGATACCCCCAGCCATTGGTCGGGACGATGGGTGGCACGTGTCCGTTGGGGGCTTGGGCATCCAGCAGGTCTTGCAGGTATTTGCGATAGGTATGGGTGGCAGAAAAAGCCGTCAGGTAAGCTTCCATGGTTACCATGCCCGCATCGAAGGTCCAGCCCATTTTTTCCCGGGTGGGTTCCTCCCCTGGCATGGAGTGGACCGAATTCAGCAAGGTACGACGCACCGCCGCCGCCAGGTGATTGAGGGCGATGTCGCTGAAAGCTACTTCCCCCGCAGGCTGCAGATCGGTATGGACTTGCTTGGCTTGGATGTCTGCGGCGGCCAGGGGATCAGCCAAGCCTTCGATCTGCACGTACCGGAAGCCGTGATAGCAAAAACGCGATTCAAAGGTTTCTTCGGGTCCACCAGCGGTAATGTACGTGCTTTGCTGAAAGCGGCCATAAGTATGGCCGGAACTGTGGACTTTGTTGAGCTGCCCGTCGGGTTGTAGGACTTCGTTGTACCAGATTCTCACCGTATCTCCTGGCCTCAGGTTTCGCAGCTTTAACTCGACCCAACCGGTGAGGTTCTCGCCAAAATCGACCAGGTTTACCCCTACTGCCGGATGGGAAACCCCTTCCGCCGCCAGGATACCCGTCACCCGCATCGGCGGCATCTGCTGGTAACGCAAACGCCCTGCCGGGCCTTCCACCTGTCGCACCACCTGCCAGCCGTTGGCTGGGTAGCCTGGCTGCTGCCAGCTTGTATCCTGCAGGCGACCGTCCACGGTTTCCCCGCCCCGGATGCTGTTCCAGCGGATAGCATCGGCTTGCCAGGTCCATAGGCTGTCGCTGCCCCAGGTTTGGGTCTGGCCATCGGCAAAGGTGAGTTGTAGGTGAAGCCGGAGCTGGGGTAAATCCCTCCAGGGGGCTTTTTCCATGCCAAAAAGGTCCGCTTCCGGCAGGTTGAAAAAGCCATTGCCTAGCAAAACCCCCAATAC
>RFHL01000414.1 GCA_003696875.1 Bacteroidota bacterium
CCCGTGTAGAGAAATTTTTTGAATATGTCTTCCATGAGAAAAATGTATCATATACCGGAAAAATTCCGGCTCCCATCAATATACGGTATTTTGACAGAGGCCGCAAACGGCGGCCACAATGGGACCAATCGCCCGGCCTGCTCCACGATGATCCCCTGCCAAATGCGTATCTTGCGGTATGAGCTATAAGGTGAGCCTGAGCACGGAAGAAACCTACCTACTGGCCGACTATATGCAGGCGGCCCAGACCAAGAAGCAGACCCGGCGTCTGCTGGCCATCTCCCTGCGACACTTTGGCTATCAGGTCCAGGACATCGCCCGGGTGGTGGGGGTCAGCGAAAAAACGGTGACCACCTGGATCAAGCTCTTTCTGGAAGGCGGCTTTGACGCCCTGGTAGCCTTCCACTACCCGGAAAAGCGGCAATCTCAGCTGGAACCCTATACCGAAGCGATTCGCTCTTATCAAAAAGAACACCCGGAAGCGACCCTCAAGGACCTGCACGCCTGGCTGGCCGAAACCCAGCAGCTGGAAATCGACTACAGCTGGCTCTACCGCTACGTAACCCGCCACGGGCTGTGGAAGGATTGAGGTTCGAGGTTCCTGGTTTATGGTTAGAAGCTCCTGGTGCCCACTGCATTTCGACAAGCTCCCCGATGCTCGGAATCTTCGGCCATACAAGAGATCCATGACCACTCGCCGAAGTACGACTTTTCTGGTTCGGGCCTATTCCCCAGTCTTCTTCCCGCTCCGGCTTCTCTACTCTGACTTCCGACCTATGACTTCCCCTCCCCCATGCTCCGCTTATTCTTGGGCATACCGATAGACACCGCCAGCCGTACTCGGCTGGAGGAGCTGGTGGCGGCGCAGCCGCCGGTATCGGGTGTGCGCTGGCTCCCTGGGGCCAACTGGCACGTGACGGTCCACTTCCTGGGGGCGGTGCCGGAGGAGATGCTGCCCAACCTGCTGGCCCTGATGCAAGTAGGCCTCCGGGATAGGGAAGTCTTTTCGCTGGGATTTGAAGGCTATATGTTGGCTCCAAGGGGGCAAGCCCCCCGGATGATCTGGGCCCGCTACCAGCGGCACCCGGCCTATCGGGCGCTGGTACAGGAGGTGCAGCAGCTATGTGCGCCGGTGGTGCCGCCGCCGCAGGCGCCGCGTCGTAACCCGATGCCGCATATCACGCTGGCGCGGCTGCGCCAGCCGGTGGCGCCTGTGCTGCCGAGTGTTCCACTGCCCGACCTGCCGGTCGATCAGCTGGTGTTGTGGGCCTCGGACTTGCGCCCCAGCGGCGCCCAATACACGGAGCTAGGTCAATGGCGGCTGCGGCCGCCGGCTCCCTGAGGGATGGGTCGCGCGGCGTGAGGGCTATGGAGGGGGAGTCCGGAGGACCGGAGCGAAGCGGAG
>RFHL01000415.1 GCA_003696875.1 Bacteroidota bacterium
CAGACCTTTGCCGGCTACGCTGCCGCGCAGATCCGCAAGGCCCGGGGCCTGAATAAAAAGATGAATCATCCGCAGCCAGAGATGCGCAAGCCCTTACTGGCGTTTTGTCATGTGCTGGTTGGGGCGGGCACGCAGCCTCTGGCCGACTGGCTGCAGAGCCAGGGTTGGGAGGCCGCGCACTGCGGGCTCAGCCGTATGCCCCACGGCCACGACCTGTATGCCCTTTACTACGATCCGGAGGCCGATTTTCGGGGCATCTTCACCGGAGAAGAAGTGCAGGAAGTCTCTCTGAGTTCGATTCCGAAGGGGTGCGAACCTGTGGCGCACCTCTACGTCAACCGCGATGGCTACAAGCGCCATGGCCGGGAGCATCGGGAATACTGGGATTGGGTGGCACAGCGCAACGAGTCACGCTACCAGGAAAGCCAGGGCCAGGGCTATGACACCAAAAACATGATGCACACCTTTCGGCTCTTGCAGATGGCGGAGGAAATCCTGCGCACGGGTCACATCCGGGTGGAGCGTCCCAATCGGGAGGAATTGCTGGCGATCCGGGCGGGGGCGATTCCGTACGAAGAGTTGCTTGCCAGGGTTGAGGCCCTGCTGGCCGATGTAGAGGCCGCAGCCGGGCAGAGCCCCCTGCCCGAAGCCCCGGATGAGGCTCGTATTGAGGCGACACTGGTGGACATCCGATCGCAGTGGTATTTCTCGCCCGAAGGAAGGTAGACGCCTAGTGGGTCTGCTTTTGTATGGAACCTTGCTGTACCCCTTCCGGGCTTACCAGCCGGTAGGCATAGGTCCCGGCCGGGAGGCCGGTCAGGTCGAGCTTGAGGAGGTGGGTCCCGGCGCCAAGCTGAAAGACCCGAGCCCGGACGAGCTGTCCGTCGGTGGGGCGGATCACCTCGAGGCGGACTTGTCCGCCCTGGTTCAGGACCACGGGCCATACCGGGGAGTGGCCCGTAAAGGGATTGGGAAACACACTACCTGGCCGGAATGAGAGCGACTCGCCCTCTCCAGACCCGGGGCTGGCCTGGCCAAGGCCGGTACCGAGGCGGCTGCCACGCAGCCAGCGGACGGGCTTCACCAGGCTGTCGCGCTGGTGGGCGTGCAGGCTTACCGGCCAGACGATGATGTCGTGGGTGATGCCGCCCCCCTGAAAGCGTGCGGCATCAAAGGTATAGTCCGTAATCTGGAGGCTGAAAGACGTTCCGGGCGCGAGCGCCTCGGGCGGGAAGACATGGCTGGCAAGCAGCGTCGGGGCATCTCCATTGACCGAGAGGTATACATCCACCGGATGGTAGAGGGGGTGTTGGGGGTCTTTGTTTTGGATCTCAAGGGAAAAGCTGTACGCTTCCCCCTCCGATAGGCTGGGAGGCAGGTTGAGGCTGCGGATGCCCAGGTGTCCCGACGTCTGGGAGGGCGTGTGGACAAAGTCCCGGGGCAGGCTGGCGCTGTCCACGGTGGTGCTGCCCAGGCGCACCGGCCAGACGATGATGTCGTGGGTAATGCCCCCGCCCTGGAAGCGTGCGGCATCGAACTGATAACCAGATACCTGGATCAGGAAGCTGTCGCCCGGGGCGACCGGGGCCATGGGAAGGACGGCCTCGCCAACCGGGCGGGCCATGTCGCCGTCTACGGAGAGCATGAGCGTCACGGGACCCTGCAGGTCCCGCTCGGGATCGGCATTGATGACGAACACACCGAGGTCATAGCTCGCCGTGTCCCGCAGGGGATTGGGCAGACCTGTGAGCTGGCCGGTCGCTAAAAAACGGGCCTCGCTGCTCCCGCCGGGGTGGGCAGAAACAGCGGATAAAAACAGGCCGCAAGTCAGCGCGGCAAGCGCAAAACGAAGCATTCGCATGGCACCAGGCTTAAGAAGATCAATGGGAAAAGTAGGGCTTTCGGGCTCGCAAGGTACAGAAAAGTAGGGAAATATGGCTACATTCCCAAGGGGGCCGCGTTTTCGCGGCCCCGCGGGGTGCTGGCAAATCTCACTTTTCTTTGCGAGCTTTGAGGGTTGTATCCAACCCAAACGGCCCCTGGCCTCAACCAATCGATTGTTTTCTATCCGGGGCCCGGACCACATTCCTTCGATTCTTCCGGACCCCATACGCTATTTTTATTATGGACAATGCCTTTCTCGATAGCCTCAAGCAGGAACTGGCCAGCATCGACGAAGCGGGCCTCTATAAGCGGGAGCGCATCATCACCAGCCCGCAGGACGCCGAGATCACTGTCTCCAGCGGCGAGACCGTCCTCAACTTTTGCGCCAACAACTACCTGGGGCTCTCCTCTCACCCCAAGGTAGTGGAGGCCGCCAAGGCGGCCATCGACAGCCACGGCTACGGCATGTCTTCGGTGCGCTTTATCTGCGGCACCCAGGACATTCACAAGGAGCTGGAAGCCAAGCTTTCGACCTTCCTCCATACCGATGATACCATCCTCTACGCGGCCGCCTTCGACGCCAATGGCGGCGTCTTCGAGCCGCTGCTCGGCTCCGAGGATGCCATCATCTCCGATGCCCTCAACCACGCCTCCATCATCGATGGGGTGCGGCTCTGCAAAGCGGCCCGTTACCGCTACGCCCACAACGACATGGCCGACCTGGAGGCCAAGCTGCAGGAGGCGCAGGGTGCCCGCACCCGGGTGATCGTCACCGATGGGGTCTTCTCCATGGATGGCACCATCGCCCAACTGGACAAGATCTGCGACCTGGCCGATCAGTACCAGGCCCTCGTGATGGTGGACGAATGCCACGCCACCGGCTTCATGGGCAAGACCGGCCGCGGCACCATCGAGCACTGTGGTGTGCTCGGGCGGGTGGACATCATCACCGGCACCCTGGGCAAGGCCATGGGCGGTGCCTCCGGCGGTTTTACCGCCGCCCGGCAACCCATCGTGGATATGCTGCGCCAGCGCTCGCGGCCTTACCTGTTCTCCAATACCCTCGCTCCCAGCATCGCCGGGGCCAGCATCGCGGTGATCGACCTGCTGTCCGAGACCACCGAGCTGCGCGACCGCCTCGAGGAAAATACCACCTACTTCCGGCAGCAGATGACCGAGGCCGGCTTTGACCTTAAGCCCGGGACCCATCCCATCGTGCCCATTATGCTCTACGATGCGCCCCTCGCCCAGCAGTTTGCCGACAAGCTGCTCGAGAAGGGGATCTACGTCATCGGCTTCTTTTATCCCGTCGTGCCCAAAGGGCAGGCCCGCATCCGGGTACAACTCTCGGCGGCCCATACCCGCGCCCATCTCGATCGCGCCATCGCGGCCTTTACCGCAATCGGGCACGAACTGGGCGTGCTGAAGTAGGCAGCCGCAACCCATATGCACAAGCGGAGGCACCGATGACCGGTACCTCCGCTTGTCTTGTTTTAGGGGGCAATCAGGCTCCGGCTGCTGTCGCTTCCTTGACGTTGTCCCCCGAGTTCCGGTCGATGAGTTTGTTGATGGGATCAATGCCGGCCTTGGTGGGCGCCTGCGGCACGATGAGTTGCAGACGTTGCTTTTCACCCGCTTCGATGCGGTGCTTTTGCAGATAGAGCAGGGTATCCTTACCGGCGGCATTTTCCCCATACACCCCGATATCGATCCAGTCGGCCATGTCGATGGTAGTCTCGTTGCCCAGGCTGTCGGCCCGGTACTTGATGGCGCTGAAGGTGAGGTCCACCTGATATTGCCCGTCCTCCAGAGCGATGTAGGAGACTTCATCCGCCCGGTTTTCGTAGAGGGTAATGGTCTCAAACATGTCGGTGAGCAGGTACTGCAGGCTGTCGGGCGTTACCTCCCGGAAGTAGCCCATCAGGTCCTCGGTGGTGGGGTAGATATCTTCGCGAAAAGCCCAGTCGGTCACAAAGCGGTGCAGGGCGGCATTGACGCTGTCCTCGGAGATGTAGTCCTGCAGGGCAAACATAGCCAGGGAGCCCTTGCGGTAGTGGATGTAGCCTTGCCCCTCGACGAGGACAAGGGGCTGCTCTTTCTTGGACTCGACGGCCCGGCCGCGCAGATAGCTGTCCAACTCATACTTGAGGAAGGTTTGCATCTGCTCGGGGGAATATTTCTCCTGCATCACCATGAGGGCCGAGTATTGCGAAAGGGTCTCGGACAGCATGGCCCCGCCCTTGACGGAGGCCTGGGTGACCTGGTGGCCCCACCACTGGTGGGCCATCTCGTGGGCGGTTACGTAGTAGGCCATGTCGAGATCGTCCTCCCCGATGTCGAGGATGAAACCGATGCTCTCGGAGAAGGGGACGGTATTGGCAAAACTCTGGGCAAAACTCGCGTAGCGCGGAAACTCCATGATGCGCATCTGCCGGAACTGATAGGGGCTGAAGTGCGCGCTGTAGTAGGTGAGCGAATGCTTCATGGCCTCCATCATGCGGTCCAGGTTGTAGGTATGCTCCGGATGGTAGTAGATTTCCAGGTCAATGGTTTTGCCAAAGGGGGCTTCCCATTTCTCCCGTAGCACCTCGTAGCGGGCCGAGATCATGGAGTAGAAGTTGAACATGGGCACATCCATCTCATACTGGAAGTAGCGTCGCCCTCCTTCCTCCCACTCCCGCTGCAGATAGCCTGGCGCGATGGCAATCTGATCGGCTGCCGTGCTCATGGTGATGCCAAAGCGGATATTATCGGCATCGTCGCCGACCAGATTGATATGCAGGCCCACGGAGTCGGTGCGTTCGCGAGCGCGCTCGCGCTCAGGCAGGTCGTAATCCTTGCGATCGTCGTCGGCACTGAGCTCAGCATCCCGATCATAGCCCAGCGCAGGAAAATAGGTGTTGTTGAAGAAGGTGCCGTTAAAGACCACATTGGTATTGGAGCCGCCTTCCACAAAGCCCTTGGTGTCAAAGACGACCTTCCAGTCCAGCCGCAGGCTGTCGCCGGGCGCGAGTGGCCGCGCCAGTTCGTAGATGTAGAAGCCAAATGCCGGCCAGGACTCCTTCACCACCAGCTCCCCACCGCCCAGGGAATCAAGCCGGGTGAGGGCCGTGATTTCGGTGGAGAGGTCCGAAATCTGCTCGTTGTGCTGGATATGGAGCTCCGTCAGCGGCTGCGAAGTCTTGTTTTTCAGGATGTAGTAGCCCTCGGCGTTGAAGTCTCGCTGATAGGGAAAAATGTCCACCGCCAGGCGGGTCTCCACGATGCGCGGCTGCGGCGCATCCTGGTATTTCTTGAGCGTCTTTTCGTAGTTGGCCCGGGCTTCTTTGCTGCCATCTGAGCTGGTGTACTCGTTGAGGACATTGGTGTTGTAGTAGATGTAAAAGCCCGAACTGACGAAGAGTAAGAAGGCCGCCGCGGTGAAGATGAGCACCGGCCGCACAAAGCGCTGCCGGGCCAGCTTGGCCCGCGTTCGGAGCAGCGTATCCACCCCCCGTACCGAAAAGGTAACGGCCAGGGCAAAGAGCACCAGGCCCAGGCCCATCCAGTAGACATTGAACCAGGAGAAGGCGGGCACATAGTGCCCGTAGGCGTTCATGTCGGAGTAGGTCCCCAGGCTCGAGGAGCCAAAGCGGAACATGCGGTGCTCCAGGCCGATTTCGCTGAAAACGAAGCCAGTGACCAGGAAGAAGAGCACCACCAGCGCATGCCCCAGAAACTTCTGGTTGGCCAAGGCTTGGACAAAAAAGGCCAGCAGGGCAAAGAGCACCAGAAAAATCAGGGTGTCGGTGAAGAGGGTACTCAGGTAGATCCCGATCTCAAACTGGAAGTAGCCCTTGCTCGCCTGCAGGAGGATCCCCGTCAGCATCAGGACAAACAGCAAGATGATGAACAGGTAAAACATGGCCAGGAACTTGGCCACCAGCCCGACAAAGTCGGGCACCGGCAGCGCATCAAAGATCTGATGCATGCGCAGGTCCCGCTCCCGCCACACCAGTTCTCCGGCGTAGAACACGATAAGGATCAGAAAAAACAGGTTGAATCCGCTCAACAGGTCCAGTACCTGATAGGTGGTAGGGAAGGTGTCGGTCCCATAAAGGGTCTCAAAATCCCAGCCGTTGAGAACCAGCATCACCATCCCGAAGAGCGTGATGGCGATAAAGGGCAGCGACTTGACGATCTCGAGAAAATAGATCCGTGACAGCCCGCGAATGCGGGCGAGGTTGGTGCCCAGCCCTCGGCTGAGGGTTACGGTGGGCAGGGCCGCGAGGTCCACGACTTTCTGGGGGGCTGCCACGGCGGCCACTTTCCGGCGCTTCCGGCCACGGGTGCCGGCGATCGTGTAGCTAAAACGCCAGTAGGTAAGTGCCAGCGCCGCCAGCCCCAGCACGGACCAGAGGGTCCGGTTGGCGAGGATCATCCCCGCCAGGGGGATGGTGAGGCTGTTGCGCTCGGCTACGGTCCAGTACTGGGTGAAGGTACCGACGGCATTGATACCGAAGGGGTCCAGCAGGATGGCCAGGTCGCGGTTGTCCAGCTCCGAGGCGATGTCGCCGGTGATGATATAGAGCGTCAGCAAGAGGACGCCCTGCACAAAGACCCACAGCAGCCGCCGGCTGAGGGTCCCCCCCATGAAGAAGAGGGCCCCACTGATGAGTGCATTGGGCACTACCCAAACCAGGAAGGGCTGCAGGTAGTGCCAGAAGGAAAATGGCAGCAAGGTATCGGCATCCAGCCAGGGCATGGCTGCCCCCAGCATGAGGCCCACCATCATCCCGCTGAAGACCAGCAGCACGACCAAAAAGGAGCCCAGAAAGCGGCCCCAGAGGTATTGCCCCTTGCGCATGGGAGTTGTAAAGAGCATGCTGTCGGTTTTGTGATCAAAATCACGCAGCACGGGTACGCCCATAATTGCCGAGGCAAAGAAAAGTCCCGGGATGGCCGTCAGGATGGTCATCATAAGCGCGATGACGGTCGGCGCATTTTCCTTAACCTGCCCGGTCCCCCCACCGATGGTGATGTTTTCCCAGGCCACGCCCCCAAATGCGAGCAGCAGCATCAGGGCAAAATAGATCCAGGTGGCCGGCCGCTTGAGCCGGTAGTATAGTTCGAATCGAAGGACTTCGAGAAACATGAGTTGAGATGGTTAGAGGCGAGAGTCGAGATCGCTTTGCTGCGAGAGATCGGAAGTCAGAAGCGAGACGAGATGCAAAGACCGTAGGGACGTCCGGCAGGGCGTTGCTTGCCAATGAGACGGTGAGAGTCGAGATCGCTACGCTGCGAGAGACGAACCATAAAACCGTCTCGCAGGGCCTTTAGGCCCGCTCTCGCCTCTCGATTCTCGCCTCTATATGCGAGAAATAGACATCTTCCAGGTCAGGCTCGACGGCTTCGAAGCTGGGGTCGGGTTGGGTTTCGCTCAGGACGTGGATTTCAGGCTGGCCGGAGATCAGCTTGTCCGAGATCACATGGTACTGCGCCTTGTGGGCGGCGAGTTCCTCTTTGGGCAGGCGCTTGCGCCAGATCTGCCCATTGAGGGCCTCCAGGGCCTCCAGCGGGTGGCCCTTCATCAGGATCTCGCCCTTGTTGATGATGGCCATATCGGTACAGAGCTCCTTCACATCGTCTACGATGTGGGTGGAGAGAATGACCACCGCCTGCTCGCCCAACTCGGCGAGCAGGTTGTGAAAGCGGTTGCGCTCAGCCGGGTCCAGCCCGGCGGTGGGCTCATCGACGATGATCAGCTTAGGATTGGCCAGCAGGGCCTGGGCGATGCCAAAACGCTGCCGCATGCCGCCGGAGTAGCCACCGAGATTCTTCTTGCGGGCCTCCCAGAGGTTGGTGCGGGTCAGCAGCGCCTCGACCAGCGCCTTGCGTTCGCCTTTTTGGGTGATGCCCTTGAGCACCGCGAGGTGGTCCAGCAGCCGCTCGGCGCTTACCTTGGGGTAGACCCCAAATTCCTGCGGCAGGTAGCCCAACACCCGGCGGACGTCTTCCTTTTGCGTCAGAACATCCAGCTCACCCAGATGGATGCTGCCCGTATCGGGCTCCTGCAGGGTGGCGATGATCCGCATCAGGGTGGACTTGCCCGCCCCGTTGGGGCCCAGCAAGCCAAACATGCCCTGACCGATGGTCAGGGTCACATCTTTCAGGGCCTCTACGCCATTGGCATAGGTCTTGGAAAGGTGGGTAATACGTAATTCCATAAGTGTCGGTACGATGTGAGCCAGGTCGGGAATGCCCCGGGTCCGTCAGTCAGGCACCCAAATGGGAGAGAAGGTTGCACCCAACCCAGAGCGATGCTACGAAAAATCGATGCTCCCCGCAAAGGAACTCGGCATCTACACGTTCTGACTCGATCAAGCGGGTGTTTTTTTCGGCTATTTTCCCCTCAACCCCCATCCCGCGAAACGAACCC
>RFHL01000416.1 GCA_003696875.1 Bacteroidota bacterium
GATTAGTCCCACCCCGCTGGGGTCGTCGGAAACCTTGACGATGGCTACAATGGTGCGACCGAAAGGCGGTCGGCCGCTCAGCGGCGGATCATCGGAACGCCGGGCCCCCAACTCATCCCAAAAGGACGCTCAACCCTGGCGGGGAAGCGTCAAGTCTGGGGCGATGGGCTACTGGCAGGCTGAAAGTGTTTTGGGCCGGTTTTGGGAATCGTCCGACGGACGATTCATCTGGGCATGTTTTTTACCCTCTTGTTGGTAGGATATGGCCAATGATTGACGGAAAAATCCGCCTCAACCAGCCCGATCTTTGGGGCACATGCCAGGATTCCCTATCCCTGCAGCCCCGCCATGAATGTCCTGCGCCGAGGCGCCAACCCCTTTTTTTCAAGTATTCCCCAAGAGTCGCCCCGTGCCATATGGCATGGGGCGGTGTGTTTCCAGAAGGTCCCGAATAGTCCTATATTCCCTTCCTGATCTGAAAATCATACCTGCCCATGTCTACTACTACTGCCTTCGCCCTCCGTCTGGGATTGCTCTTCGCCGCTTGCCTGCCCTTAGGGGCCTCCCTACCGGCCCAGCATCAGCAGCAACTGCTCAATGAGCCCGTCGACCTGAGCCCGGATTTCCTCGACTACCGCAACACCTACTTCCTGGCCGATAGCCTGGTCAGCTTTGATCCCCGCACCGGACAGGGGACCCTGAGCTGGGATCGCTCGCGCTACACCCCGGCCCACGCCTTCAACTATACCCAGCATGGCTTCCGCTCCATGGCGCAAAACGAGTTTCCCGCCACGGAGTATGCCGAAGATCCGGTCTTGGCTTTTTCGCTGGAGTTTGTGGACAGCCGCAGCCTGCGGCTGGCAGGTACATACCGGGCCCGTGGTGGCCCCGGCCGAGCCTTCGCTCATGCTGGTGGCTGAGCCCGCCAACCGCATCTCCGAATGGGTCTACACCCGCCTGCCGGATGGCCACCAGTACCAGAGCCCCGAAGCCCGGGTGGTTTTGCGGAAAAACCCCTGGGCCATAGAGCTGTACGATGCCGGCGGCAAGCTGCTGACCAAGACCCGAAACCGTAGCGACAACATGGGCTTTTGCGCCAACATGCCCTTTGCTTTTGTGCGGCGGGCGGCTGACTACAGCCGCAGTGTCGGGGCAGTCTTCGAGCTCTCGCCGGACGAGAAGATCTTCGGCTGCGGCGAGTCCTTCACCAGCCTCGACAAGTATGGGCAAAAAGTCAACCTCTATACCTGCGACCCCAATGGCGTTGAGACGCCGGGGATGTACAAGCCGATTCCCTTCTTCCTCAGTAGCCGCGGCTACGGCATGTTTATGCATACCTCTGCGCCGATCACCTGTGACTTCGGGCAGAGCTATGGGGCCACGACCAAGTTGCTGATCGGGGACGAGTCGCTGGACCTCTTTCTCTTCGTGGGTCCACCCAAGGCGGTCCTCGACGCCTATACCGATCTCACCGGCAAGGCGCCCATGCCGCCGCTCTGGTCCTTTGGCCTGTGGATGAGTCGCATCACCTATTTTTCGGAGCAAGACGGCCGCGAGGTGGCCGCCAAGCTGCGCCAAAACCGCATTCCCACCGATGTGCTCCACTTTGACACTGGCTGGTTTGAGACCGACTGGCGCTGTGACTATGAATTTGCCCCCAGCCGCTTTAAGGATCCGGAAAACATGATCGCCGACCTGCGGGCTGATGGCTTCCGCACCTGCCTCTGGCAGTTGCCCTATTTCGTGCCGAAAAACAAGCTCTTCCCGGAGATCGTGCAACAAGGCCTGCACGTCAAAAACGACAAGGGCAACATCCCCTACGAGGACGCGGTGCTCGACTTCACCAATCCGGCCACCATCGCCTGGTATGAGGGCCATATCCGGAGCCTACTGGACATGGGGGTGGCGGCCATCAAGGTGGATTTTGGCGAAGCCGCCCCCTACCACGGTCTCTACGCCAATGGCCGCACCGGCTTTTACGAACACAACCTCTACCCCCTGCGCTACAACCGCATCGTCTCCAATCTGACTGAGGCAGTCCACGACGAGCGCATCATCTGGGCGCGCAGCGCCTGGGCCGGCAGCCAGCGCTACCCCTTGCACTGGGGTGGGGATGC
>RFHL01000417.1 GCA_003696875.1 Bacteroidota bacterium
CGGCATCATTCAGGAGGGGGCCGTGTTTCGTAAATTGAATTGTGAAATTTTCTGGTTTCGCTGCACCTTTGATGGCAATCGTCTCCGTGCGGGTCTTTACGGGAAGCCAGCGTCCCTTGTAAAGGTATTCTTGACGCCCATCTTTTGTGCGCAGCTTTTCCAAAAAGAGGTCTTGGCTGTCGGCCATCATCATCGTGGCGCCCCACGCGATGTGTCCATTGAAACCCAGCCCCACGATTGGGACTCCCGGGATCATGACACCGGCAGCCTCGTAGCCCGGCGCCTTCAGGTGCATGATGTCCCAAAACGACGGCAGACTGATTCCGAGGTGAGTGTCGTTGGCGACGATGCTCTTGCCTCCCTTCGTGCGACTCCCGGCAAGTGCCCAGTTGTTGGAGGCGGGGACGGTCTCCGGATCCCCTGCGCGGCCCGGCTCGATCAGAGACACCAGACTTTGCTGGATGTCCAAAAGCCCGCTGGCGGTCTTGGAAAGCTGCCTGGAGTTGCGCCTGTCCAGACGCCCTGGATCGATGACGGACAGCTTCGAGGCCAGGTCAATCGGAAGGGGCTCGTCCGGATAGATAGGATAGAGCAAGGCCGCCTTCGTAGGGCCGATCCGAGAGGCCACCTTCAGGAAGCTCAGCTCCTCGCGCAAATTGGCTGCTAGCTGGTAGTTGGCCATTGCAAAGGCGATCATGCAGTCCTCCGGCTTCCAGGGCTCCGGATCGAAGCCAGCGAGCACAAACTCTATGGGCAGCTTGTGGCTGCGGACGCAGGCGTTGCCCCCCTCGGCAAAGCGTTGCAGGATGCGCTTCTCCTTCGGGGCCATCCGCTGGTAGGACTGCCGCGCGTAGCGGGCAAGACCGACTGCTCGAAGATAGCGATCCAGGGGTACGAGATCCCGGCCCAGAATCTCGGCGAGCCGTCCACTGGCGGCCATCTTGATCATGGTCATCTGCCAGAGCCGATCCTGGGCCGTGGCGTAGCCGGTCGCATAGAAG
>RFHL01000038.1 GCA_003696875.1 Bacteroidota bacterium
ACTATACAAAAAATATAGCGACCTCGCCGTCGTCGCCAAAGGAGAAGCCCAAACGGTACAGGTCGTTACCGACTTGCTCACCGTAAACCTGAGCACCAAGGGGGGGGTGATTGAGTCAGCTTATCTCAATGAGTATAAGACCTTTGACGGGCGTCCCCTGCCCATCGTCATGTCCCATCCGGACAACGAATTCTTTTTCGAATTCCCTTTTGACAACCGGGCCATCCGCAGCGATGAGCTCTTTTTCTCTCCCTCCGAAAGCTCCGTGACGGTCCACGGGACCGACAGCACCACTCTCCGGATGCGCGCAGCCCTTGATGACAGTCGCTACATTGAGCAGGTCTACACCTTCTATGGCGATCAGTACGACTTTGGCTACAGCATCCGGATGAAAGGCTTGCGCGAAAGCATCGGCAATGTCACCTTCTATGACCTGCAGTGGAAGTCGATCTTGCCCAAAACCGAACTTTCGCTCCAGAACATGCGGGCCAAAACCGGGATCGTCTATCGCCTGGGCAATGACGTCGAGAAAATGTCCATCTCGAACGATCCCGAGACCGAAAAGCTCGGTGCCCTGGTCAAGTGGGTTTCCTACAAGAGCCAATTCTTCTCCCATATCCTGATTGCCGACAAGCCCCTGCGCTCAGGGACCGTTAGCATGCGCACCCCCGCGAGCGACACCATCAACCGGGTGATGGAATCCCGCTTTATCGTCGACATGGACAATCTGGACGATGTGCAGACCGACTTCTCGGTCTACATGGGTCCCAATGAGTATACCACCCTCCGCTCCTACAAGCTGGACCTGGAGGACCAGATGGACCTCGGCTGGTCGCTCGTCGCCTGGATCAACAAAGGTACCACCTACGTATTCAAGTTCCTGGAGCGCTACATCAGCAATTACGGCATCATTGTGATCCTGCTGGCCTTCCTGATCCGCCTGCTGATGGCCCCTCTGTCCCATAAGAGCTATGTTTCCATGGCCAAGATGCGGGTCCTGAATGGCACACCCGAGATGAAGGCCCTGGACGAAAAGTACAAGTCCGATCCGCAGAAGCTGCAGATGGAGAAGATGAAGATCTACCGGGAAACCGGGGTGAGTATGTTCGGGGGCTGTCTGCCCATGCTGCTTTCCTATCCCTTCCTGATTGCGCTCTTTTTCTTCTTCCCGCAATCTGTGGAGCTCCGACAACAGTCCTTCCTCTGGGCAGATGATCTCTCAACCTACGACTCTATTCTGAGCTTGCCCTTCGAGATCCCGCTCTACGGCGATCACGTGAGCCTCTTCACCCTGCTGATGGCCATCTCGACCTTTGTCTACACCTACTTCCAGCAGCAGTCCCAGCCGGCCACGGGCGGCACCGCCGCCTCCCAGATGAAGTACATCGCTTACTTCATGCCGATCTTCCTCATGGTGTTCCTGAACAACTACGCCTCGGGGCTGAGCTTGTATTATTTTATCTCGAACCTGTTCCAGATCATCCAGACCACAGTCATCCGATACTTCCTGGTGGATGACCAGAAAATTCTCGCCCAAATCCGGGACGCCCAGAAAAATGCCAAGAAGAAAGGCGGCAAGGGGGGTAGCCCAGGCAAGAGCGGCCAGTCCAAAAACCGCCTGGAGCGCTGGCTGGAAAATCAGCAGAAAAAGCAGGAGCAAGCCATGAAAAGGCGTCAGCAAGACGCCGCCCCCAACCGCCGTAGCCGGCGCAAGAAGTAAGGGCTGCTTCCCTTTCCACCTACCTAAAAGCGGCTGCTTCGTGTGAAGCAGCCGCTTTTTTTGTCCCTGCCAAGGG
>RFHL01000418.1 GCA_003696875.1 Bacteroidota bacterium
CGGCAGGTCTTCCCGCTGATCGTAGCCGATCTGCCGCAGCCGCGTCGATAAGGTACCTGCGGGCAGTCCCATCGCATCCAGCTCCCCCGTCAGCGCCTGCCGGGTCGCCGCATCCGGGGGCCGCTCGGCGATCCGGTGCAGCAGCAGCGCCACCCGGTAGCGGTAAAAGAGGCCTTGGTTATCCAGAAAGGCCGGATTCAGAAAGAAAATCGCCTCCAGGCCCCGCGCCTGCAGCATCGGCGCCACCACCTCGGCCATCTCCCGCAGCCCGTCATCAAAGGTCAGCAGAAAAGACGGCCGCCGGGGCGTTTCGCCCCGGGCCAGCAAACCGAGGTATTCGGCCACGCCCAGCGGCTGGTAGTGGCGGCAGAGCGTCTCCAGATCCTCGGCAAACTGCGCTACCGTCCGCACCGGGTAGAGGGGCGAGATATGCGGCAGGGGCGCATCGCTCACCACGTGATAAAACGGCAGGATCAGCCGCTGTCCGCTCAGCCGGCTCCAGGCCGGCAGCGGGAGTAGCCGCCCCGGCCATTGAAACAGTCGCAAAAGAGCCGTGCGCATCGGGTTTCAGATATGCGGCAAGATGCACAAAAAAGGCGAGGAAAGTTGGGGGGCGTGTCCCCCAGTCGCCGCCCGGGCGGCGACTGGAGGCCAGGCTCCTCCGGGCTCTCCCGCAAGGCGGGATCGGTCGCTTGCTGCGCGCGCGACTCCCCCTGCGGATCCTTCACGCCCCGCGAGCCATCGCGACAAGTTATAGGGCAGGGATTGACAAAGCTGTCTCGCCTCTCGCCCTCCTGAACGTAGTGAAGTCCCGCTTGCGGGATCGATTCTCGCCTCTCACCTCTAATCCCGCACATACACCCGCCGCACCCGCGGGCTGATCCGCACCAGGATCTCGTAGGGGATGGTCCCGGCCGCCTCGGCCAGTTCGGCCACCGAAAGAAAGGTTTCTCCCTGCCACCCAAAGAGCACCACCTCATCCCCGGCCTGGGCCTCGGGTACATCTGTTACATCCAGCATCAGCATGTCCATACAGATGCGGCCAAAGGTGGGCACCCGTTGCCCGCGTAGCAGGAAGTGCGCCTTGCCCTCGCCTACGGAGCGGGGGATGCCATCGGCATAGCCGATGGGCAGCGTGGCAATGCGGCTCTTACGGGTCGTGACCTGGGCCCGACCGTAGCCGATGCCGCTGCCTGCCGGATGTGTCTGGATCTGCGTGATGAGGCTGCGCAGGCTGCCGATCTCCTGCAGGTCCAGACCGGTATCTACCGGGGCCAGGCCATACAGCCCGATGCCCATGCGCACCATCTCAAAGGCCCAGGCCGGGAAGCGCAGGATGCCCGCGGTATTGAGGACATGCCGCCAGGCAAAAAGCCCGAGTTCGGCTTGCAGGTAGGCATAGGCCGCTTCAAAGCGCTGCACCTGCGTGGCGCTGAAGGCATCCTCGGCCGGATCATCGGCCGCGGCCAGATGGGTAAGGACTGACACGATCTCCAGATCGGGATGTTGCCGGATGAAAGCCACCAATTCGGGCAAGGCTTCATACCGGAAGCCCAGCCGCCCCATCCCGGTCTCGATTTTCAGGTGGATCCGGTAGCGGGTGCGATCGGTCAGGCGGATGGCCCGGAGGTATTGCCTCAGCAAGTCCAGGTTGGAGACTTCGGGTTCAATGTCATATTGAATCAGTGCCTCCAGGCTGGAGGGATCCGGATTCATCACCATGATGGGCAGTTCGATGCCCGCCTCCCGCAGCTCGATGGCCTCCGAAGCGAAGGCCACCGCCAGATAGTCAACGCCCGTCTGCGCCAGCTCCGCCGCGATTTCCCAGGTGCCACTGCCGTAGGCCAGCGCCTTGACCATGCCCATGGTCCGGGTTTGCGGGGGGAGTTGCGCCTTGAGCAGGCGGAAATTTTCGCCCAGCTGTCGCAGGTTGACCGCAAAGTGAGTGGCATTCAGCTTGCGTTGCAAGCGCGGCAGTACCCGCTCCAGGGCAAAGGCCCGTGCTCCCTTGAGGAGGACGGTGCTGTCGACGAAGTCTTCGTAGCGGATGGCGGCCAGCAGGGCCTCCGTCGTCTCAAAGGAACGATCCGCCCCGTCATTCATCCCGGCAAAAACCGGTCCTACGGTAATGACCTCATCGGCGATGGCCCGGGCCTCGTCCAGCAACTGTTGCTGTACTTCTACCTGCTGCACCCCCTGATGAGGAATGTCGGTCAGGATGGCGATCCGCCGGGCTTGTACCTTGGTGTGTCGCAGCAGGTTCAGGGCATTGCGCACCGAGTCGGGATCGCAGTTGTAGGAGTCATTGATCAGCGTGATCTCCGGATTGTCGGTGATGAGCTCGCTGCGCATCTCCACGGGGTAGAGGAGAGGCAGCCGGGATTGGATGACCTCCGGGCTCAGGCCCAGGTGGCGGGCGGCCAGGATGGCGAGGAGCACATTGGTCCGGTCGGCCCGGGACCGGGCCGGGAAGGAGAACGGCCAGCGCCGGTCGGGCTCCTGTACCTCGGCGTACCAGCTGTCCGGGTCGGTGCGCAGCGTGCGCACCTGCAGCTGATCGCCCGGATGTTCGCCCACCGTATGCAGCGGGATGCCCAGGTCTTTCAGCTCGGCCAGCACCTCGGCCTGCGCCGAGCGGGCCAGCACTGCCCCGGCCCGGGCAAAGAGCCCAGCCTTTTCGTGCAGCTTTTCGGCTTCCGAGGCGAAGCCCTCGGCATGGGCCGGTCCCAGGTGGGTGAAGATCCCGAGCGTAGGCCGGATCATTTCCTCCAGCACGGCCATCTCGCCCTGCCGGGAGACTCCCGCCTCAATCAGGGCCAGATCGGCCCCGGGCCGCATCTGCAGCAGCGAGAGCGCCACCCCCAACTGGCTGTTGTAGCTCATCGGACTCTTCACCAGTTGGAAGTCGGCTTCCAGCAGGGTGGCGAGCCACTCCTTGACTGTCGTCTTTCCATTGCTGCCGGTGATGCCGATCACCGGATATTCAAAGCGCTGCCGGTGCTGAAGGGCCCAGATTTGCAGGGCTTCCAGCGTATCGTCGACCAGGGCATACTGTATCTCCGGGATCGCCAGGGGGCGATCCACGATAAAGCTGCGTACGCCCCGGGCCATGGCCTCAGGGATGAAGTCGTGCCCGTCGCGGTTGGCGGTGCGCAGCGCCACAAAGACGGTCTCCCGCCCGTGGCTGATGCGGCGCGTGTCGTAGGCAATGTATCGCAGCGACTGCCGCTCCGGCAGACCCTGAAACAGGTCCCGGGCCAGCGTCGCTTCGGCGATCTCCTGTATGGTGTAGGGCGTGCCAAGCATGGCACAAAGGTAGGAAATGTGGCGGGGATTGGGATCTCCCGCCCCGGTTTCGGGGGCAGCCTACCCTTCGATGGACTCAGGGCAAGCCTTGGGCCAGCGCGGCTGCCTACGCAAGGGGGGCTAGGGCGTGCGGGCGGCTTAGCCGCCTAAGTCGGCAAAGCCCCTCTCTTCGCAAGAGAGGGGGTTGGGGGTGAGTGCTCAATACCCGCCTAAGCCAAGGGGGGCTAGGGCGTGCAGGCGGCTTCGCCGCCTGCAAGTTCCCTCGCATCCGGTAGCTTGCAGCTGCCGGGGCGCAGTGGGAGCGGGCTGTGCTAAGTTCCCGGCCGCCCGGAATGGTTGCCGAAGATGGGTTGGCCCGCAGAAGAAAAGGCGAGGAAAGAGGATTGAAAAGTATTTGCAATGGCTATTCAATTTTTATCGAAAAAATC
>RFHL01000419.1 GCA_003696875.1 Bacteroidota bacterium
CTCTCGGCTGAGGTGCGCTTCTTGATCCGCGACGCCTCCCCAGCCAGCCTGCTGATCCCGGCCAAGGCGGTGGGCGAAGACGCCCAAGGGCGGTGCTATGTGTACCGGCTGGCCGGAAGGGGGGATACCCTGCGGGTGGAGCAGCGGTTTGTTGCCCTGGGGGCGCTACAGCCCGGGGGGTTCGTGCTGGACAGCGGCCTGCAAGCCGGCGACCGCATCGCTACCGCAGGCTTGTCCTCGCTCTTGGAGGGCATGGTGGTCCGTTTGCTGGAAGAATAAATGCCCATATCGGCCTGTTGCTCCCCAAGACCTGCCATCGATCACCTCCCGACCCCTCTGCCGTGAACTTAACCCAACTCGCACTCGATCATAACCGCGTCACCCTCACCCTGGTGCTGGTGCTGACGGTACTGGGCATCAGCACCTACACCCGTCTGGAACGCAACGACATGCCGCCCTTTACGGTGCGAGTGGCGCAGGTCGTCACGGTCTTTCCTGGGGCGGGTCCCGAGCGGGTAGAGGCCCTGATCACCACGCCTATCGAGCAGGTGGTACAGGAACTCCCGGAGCTGGACTATGTGAGCAGCGAATCCCGCACGGGGGTGTCGATCATCAAGCTGAGCCTCCGGCAGGACGTGCCGCCGGAAGATTTGCAGGGCGTATTTGACCGGCTGCGGCGCAAGCTCGACGCCCTGCGCAGCGACCTGCCGGACAATATCTCTGGGCCGGAGGTCAAGGACGACGGCCTGGGGGTGGTGTACGGCATCATGATTGGGATGGAAAATGACGGCTTCAGCGAAGGGGAGCTGCAAGCCTACGCCGAGCGCATCCGGGACGAGCTGATCCGCCTGCCCGATGCGGCAGGGGTAGAGATCATGGGCACACAGGAGGAGCAGGTTTTCGTTGAATTTGACCCGGCCAAGCTGGCGCAGGCCGGCCTGACGGCCGGGCAGTTGCAAAACTACATCGCCACGACCAACATCCTCTTTCCCGGAGGGCAGGTCAACCTGGAGCAGGAGCGCCTCATCCTGGAGCCTACGGGCAACTTTGAGTCGCTGGCCGATCTGGAGCGCCTGCTGGTCCCGGTAGGCCGGGGTGGGGAAAGTGTGTACCTGGGCGACCTCACCCACATCCGCCGGGGCTACCAAAGCCCTCGGGAGCGGCTGGTCCGGGTCAATGGCCACCCGGGCCTGGCCCTGTCGGTGTCGCTCAAGGCCGGGGCCAATATCGTCGCGCTGGGGGCAGCGATCGATGCACGTCTGGCGGCTCTGGAGGCGGATTTACCGCTGGGCATTACCCTCTACCGTGCCGCCTCGCAGGATGTGGTGGTCGCCCAGTCGATCGGGGACTTTCTGGGCAACCTGATGCAGTCGGTGGTGATCGTGCTGCTGACGATGCTGGCTTTTCTGGGGCTGCGTACGGGGGTGGTCGTGGCGAGCCTGATCCCGCTGGCCATCATTGCCACGCTTTTCTTGATGGGAGCCCTGGGAGTGGGGCTCAACAAGGTCTCCCTGGCGGCCCTGATCATGGCGCTGGGGATGCTGGTGGACAATGCCATCGTGATGGCTGAGTCCATCATGGTCAAGATGGAACAGGGTCAGACAGCCCGGGCGGCGGCCATCGACGCCTGCCGGGAACTGGCGGTGCCGCTGTTCATCTCCTCGCTAACCACCTCAGCCGCCTTTTTGCCTTTCTTCCTGGCCGAGTCCACCCTGGGCGACATCGTGGGGCCGCTCTTCGTGGTGATCAGCCTGGCGCTGCTGGCCTCATGGCTGCTGTCGCTGACGGTGGTGACCTTGCTGGCGACCTGGCTGATCCGGGTAAAAGCCCGCCCGGCGGCGCAGGATTCAAGCCCGGAGACTGGCCTTTTTGCCCGTATCAACGGGCTGTATATCCGCATCTTGATGCCCATCCTGCGGCGGCCGGGCTGGTTCCTGCTGGGGATCGGTTTGGGCTTGGGCCTGGCGATATATGGTTTGGGTCAATTGCCCTTCATCTTCTTCCCGGACTCGGAGCGCAACCTCATCACCGTAGATGTCAACCTGCCCAGCGGTA
Organism: Bacteroidota bacterium; assembly: GCA_003696875.1. Lineage (GTDB taxonomy): Bacteria > Bacteroidota > Bacteroidia > J057 > J057 > RFHL01. The sequence goes on from RFHL01000419.1 coordinate 2,056, forward strand.
CCCGCATCGAGGAGACCGAGGCGGTGGTAGGTAAATTGGAGCAATTTCTGGCGCAGGAACTTCAGGTGCGCGACACGCGTGCGCGCGGGGCCATTTCCTGGACTTCCTTTGTGGGCGAAGGGCCGGTCAGCTATGACCTGGGTTACCAAAAATCGCAGCCGCAGAGCAACTATGCCCATATTTTGGTCAACACCCGCAGCGGGGAGGATAACCAGTTGGTGATCGATGCCCTCCAGGCCTTTGCCTTTGCCCAGCTACCCGATGCGGTGGTGAAGGTGCAGCGCCTCAAGCAGGGCGGAGGCTCGGGGGTGCCGGTGCAGGTACGGGTGAGCGGGCCCGAGCCGGACCAGCTCTTCCACCTGGCGGCGGCGCTCCGGCAGCGGCTCTACGAAATCCCGGGGACACAGGGCATCTCTGACGACTGGGGTCCCAAGCTCAAGAAGCTGGTGGTGGACATTGATGAGGCCAAAGCCCGGCGGGCGGGCCTGACCAACCAAGACATTGCCCTCTCCTTGCAAACGGCCCTGAGCGGTTTCGAGACGGGCGATTTCCGCGAGGGGGAGTCCAACCTGCCTATCATGCTGCGCAGCCTCGAAAGCCAGCAGCTCGATGTGGCGCAGTTGGAGACGATAGCCCTCTTTGCCCAGAGCAGCGGGCGATCGGTGCCCCTGGCCCAGGTCGCGACCCTGCGACCGGCCTGGCAATTCGCCAAGATTCAGCGCCGCGACCTCTATCGCACCATCACCGTCAATGCCTACCTGCAAGCGGGCTACACCGCGGCGGAGGTTACCGCGGCGCTCCGACCCTGGCTGGAAGCCGAGGCCCAAAACTGGCTGCCGGGCTATCACTACGAATTGGGCGGCGAGGCCGAGGACAGCGCCTCAGGTTTGCAGGCCGTCGCGGAGAAGCTGCCTCTGGCCGGCTTTCTAATCGTGCTACTGCTCATCCTCCAGTTCAATAGCCTGCGCAAGACCGCCATCGTCCTGGGAGCCATCCCCTTGGGCCTGATCGGCGTGGTGCTGGGATTGGTGGTGTTTCGCTCCTACTTCGGTTTTTTTGCCTTCCTGGGCATCATCTCCCTGGCGGGCATCATCATCAAC
>RFHL01000420.1 GCA_003696875.1 Bacteroidota bacterium
CCCCATATCCTCGTAGTCGAGGATGAGGAAGAAGTACAGAGCTTTCTGTTGCGCTGCTTGCAAGACCAGTATCACCTCCTCTCCGCCTCGAACGGCGAAGAAGCCCTGCGCCTGGCCCGTACCCACATGCCCGACCTGGTCCTCAGTGACGTCATGATGCCCGGCATGGACGGGCATCAGCTATGCCAGGCACTCAAACAAGATCTGAATACCAGCCACATCCCGGTCATCCTGCTCACGGCCCGCAATACCCTGGACCACCAGTTGGAAGGCCTCGCCACCGGGGCCGATGCCTACGTCACCAAACCTTTCCACACCCAGGTCCTCAAAGCCCAGATCGCCAATCTGATTCGTTCCCGGCAGGCCCTGCGTATCCGCTTCGCCGGAGGCGAAGGGCAGGCCGTCGAGCTGGCCAGCACCCACCTCGACGAGGCCTTCATCCAGGATCTGGTCCACCGGATCGAGGTCCATCTGAGCGAACCGGATTTCCGGGTTCAGGATCTTGCCCGGGAGATGGGGATGAGCCATTCGGCCCTCTATCGAAAAATCAAATCCCTAACAGGTCATACAGCCAAGGAATTCCTCATCAATCTGCGGCTGCGGCATGCTGCCAAGCTCCTGCAAGCCGGCGGCATGAACATCAGCGAAGTGGCCTTCGCCGTGGGGTTTTCCGATCCCAAATACTTCAGTACTTCTTTCAAGAAGCAATACGGCACCAGTCCCAGCAGCTATCCTGTGGCCACGACCTGAGTACGCTAGGCCCGGTCTTCTACCCTGAAAAAGGAGCACTGATGAAAAATCAGACCACTTTGCCGATTTTTTCAACCCCCTTCCGGCCTAAATATGAGATCTTTAGGATATGAGCGGGATAACTCCGCTCCTTGCCCGGCTTTCTACTACCAAGCTACTAATCTCCTATCGCTATGAGCCAACATGCACACTACTTCCATCCCGACCTGGCTCACCACCTTTGCCAGGATTTTTTTCGGAATGGCTTCCTACATTATCCGGGTTTTCTCCAACCACAGGACCTGACACGCCTGCGCGAGCAGGTGATTTCCCGGACCGCCAAGCAGGCCGCTACCCTCCCCGATGAAGGTAGGTGGACCCAGCGCGGGGGTGGGTATGCCCTGGACGACCTCCACTATTACGATCTCTTTTTTGAAGACCTGCTGTCGGACTCCCGCTTTGAGCAATTGGCCGGCCTGCTGCTGCGCGACCGGGTGCAGGGCGAAACCCTCGGGTATGTCTACCATCCGCCGCAGAGTCCGGCAGGCTTTGCCCCCCGACAAGACGGCGCGACCCTGATGATTGCCCCCTGGAACGCCCTGACCATTTGGGTAGCACTGGAAAATATGGATCAGGATACCGGCTGCCTGCACTACTACAAAGGCTCTCATCTGGAGGGCATGTATGAACATACCGAAGGGCCTACGGGCAGCTGCCTGACGGAACCACAATCAGTCGGGATGGGTAAATCGGCCGTGGCCTTTCCCATCAAGGCGGGGGACCTGCTGGTGCACCATTGCCTGACGGCCCATTGGCTCAGCCACAACCATAGCTACACCCGCAGCCTGCGGGCTTTGCGGCTGTGCTATATCGCCGAGCGAGCCATCGTACGCGACAGCGTGATGATCGCATAAAAAAAGCAGGCCCAAAGGGGCCTGCCTACTCACTAACTACTACTACTACTATGCTTTTGCGAACGATGAATCTTTGGAAGGGTTACGTCATTCGATTTGTTCCAAGCAAGGAATATTCTCTCGCAAAAAAAAGCTAATCCTGAGGCAAATCAAACAACTGGCGCGCAAAGCCTTATTCCTTTAAGGCCTGATAAAAGAACGGAGGCAGCGCGAAAATGTTTGAGAAATGGCCGCTTGAAGCAGCCATTTCTTGTTTTTCTAAGAGCAATTTGCCTCAACCTCTTACAAAGTCGCCTGTAACCAGCCTTGCCCCCGGCATTTGCCGGGGTTCTGCGTTCCCGACAAAGGCACCACCTGGGTGCGTCGGTTTCCTTTCTTGCTGAGGGATCTGTATTTTTGGGAAGCCCAACCTCTGGGCCCAGCTTTCCTATTTATTTATGAACCATTTCGTCGACCTCAGCCACCCCATCGAAGACGGCCTGATTACCTATCAGGGCCTCCCTGCTCCCCACATTTGCGACTTCTGGACCCGGGAGGGCTCAGCGGTGCATTATGAAGCGGGGACCTCCTTCCAGATCGGCAAGATCGAGATGGTCGGAAACAGCGGCACCTATATCGACGCGCCTTTCCACCGCTACGAAGAGGGCGCGGATGTCGCGGGTCTTGACCTATCCCAACTCGCCAACCTCCCGGCCGAGATTGTCCAGGTCAATGGCGAAGACGTCAAAGCGATTGATGCTGAGTACTTCATGGGCCTGGAAATCCGGGGCAAAGCCGTTCTCATCCATACCGATTGGGCTCAGCATTGGGGGACCAAGGCTTACTTCACCAACCATCCTTTCCTGAGGGAAGATGCCGCCGCCTATCTGGTGGAGCAAAAAGTCGCCCTCGTAGGCATCGACAGCTACAACATCGATGACACCCGCGGCAACCGCCGCCCGGCCCACTCTCTGCTGCTGCAAGCAGGCATCCCGATTGTGGAACACCTCTGTCAAATGGGCGAAATCCTTTGAGGGCGAAACCGAGTTCGACGTTTTCCAAGGCGGTGAGCGATCGAAAGAGATTGCCTTCTTCAA
>RFHL01000421.1 GCA_003696875.1 Bacteroidota bacterium
AGTCCACCGGCTCGGTGTAGTAGTAGGTCCGGTCGAGGGGGCTGTAGGCGATCGGGCCGCCGAGGGTCCGCAGCAGGCTCAGGTAGCGGTACAGGGTGGACTCGGATACGCCCAGTCGCTGGGCGCACTGGGCGACCTCGCCGGTAGCCCGGCGGCGGATGAGGTCGTGCAGGCGCGAGAGCTGGGTCAGCAGGGCAGGCAAGGTCATGACAACATGAAGGTTGTGCCGGGCCGTGGGGCGGCCAGGGGGTCATGGCATAAGGCGGGAGGGGGAAAAGCTTCGTGAGGTGAAGATGCTATTTCATGCTAAAAAAAGCAAAAATTTTATGCCACATACCAGCTAATCCTTGCTTGGGCGGAAAACCTGCGACGAGTGGGCCTTACCCTCGGTATGCCCGAACAGTGACAAGCCAGGCAACCCGAGTCTTTGCAGTACGATGAAGGGATGGCACCTAAAGGATCAAGAAGCAGGGCCAGGCGTTTTGATATATGAGCGGATAATATGGCTGTGTAAGCGGAAGTCCTATTTGGAGCCCTCAGCCGCTACAATGGCCTTCATCCAATCAGGCAAGGGGAGGTGGTGGTACTGTTGCCAGAAGGGATCGTCCCAAGCTCCGAGATAGCTATCGACAGGCCGCAGCCGGGTGCCCACATAGCCCAGAAACTCACTGCCCTTCTGACCTGTAGGCACTATATGGTAAATGGTAACCCGTTCATTGATCCCCAAGCCGTCCAGCACCTGTGTCTGATGATGGCTCGACACATACCACTTTTGTCTTACTTCCTGAAAAGTCCATTCCGCTACCCTGCCTCCGGGGTTGCGCTCAATCAAGCGGGTCACGGCAAAGCTGGCCTCATCTATATACAAAGTGAAAAAGGGGTGCTTGCCGGCATCGGAAGGAATCAGGTCCAATTGTATCACCGGACGACCGGCCTCGACCAAGCCTCCAGCCAGCCGTATCTCATGCGTTTTGAGCGTTCGCCGCTGCCACTTCAGAGCGGATTGATAAAGGTTGTCCCAGTGGGCATCGGCGACTGCGATCAATACCAAGGGCAGATTGTCTCCTGAATAGTGGTGTTTTCCCTCGGCTGAGCAGGTTCTAAGCCGGGCTTTGGAGATATGGAGGTCCACACTGTGGTTGGGATGATGAAATGCCTCCAGTTCATACTCCGCCACTAAGTGCAGCTTGCCGCGGTCTGCGTCATAGACCATGTTTCGCATAAAAGCCTGATAGCGTACCGGCTCTACCGCATGATTGCGGTCCAGCGCATCCAGGACCGACTGAAAAACCGCCGGACCCGTGACATCATAAATGGCCACAGGCGATAACTCCAAAGCTTGGGGTGCGATCCGAATCGTATCAGGGGGCAGATACCCCGCTGCAACCCGGTACGAGGCATAACCCAAATGCCGGATCACCAGGGTGTCGGTTACTTCGCTTTCGCCCAGAACAAACTGCCCCTCGCTATTGGTCAAGGTGCCCCGATGGGCCGCATGTAGCCAATAAACATGCGCATAGGCGATAGGCGCATCCGAACCAACCTCGACGACCGTCCTTCGTAGGGGCGGCTGTCCCCACAACCCGAGGGCGGGGGAAAAGAAGGCCATCAAAAACGAGAAAAAGAAGTATGTGCGCATAAAACAGGAAAGATAAAGGCGGCCTGTCGTAAGACAGTGCCGCCGATGTTTGTACACGCTAGATCAGGGCTATGATGAAAGGAGTAGCAATTTCTGCAATAAGCGCAAACCAGCAGCTAGCTTTGCACAGGCGTGGCCTAGATGCGCCTTGGCATTTCGACAAGCAATCGCCCATGTTCAAGTAAGCACTCTCGGGGTTCGGGAAGGAATCCGTCCAGAAATCAGGGCTGAGGCCCGACTGCTCCAAAAGTGAGGTGCTTATCTTACAAGAGATCAACTTGGCTTCTTCTCCTTCAGGGATTTCAAAGCGAATTTTCCCAACAAAGGATTCTCCCTGAGGTGTTTCGATGCGGATTTCCAGTATCTCTACATCGCCGTTTGGCTGAAGAGATTGGTATTCCTCGGGGATAGAAATAGCGGTAAAGGCATCATCGGTGATTTCTTGTCCGAACCACTGGGTTGAGAGGTGGGGTCCGCCCAATGCGCAGAGCAAGAAAATGATAGCGGTTTTCATTATTCACTGGATAACAATCTTCGCCTACTCTACACCCTTTTCGGCTACCGGGGTCAGGAGTCCCGGGAGGCCTGACCCCTCCTGGTGTGACAAATCTAACGTGCCTAACTCTCATGTGGTGAGAGTGGAGTTGTTTTTGAAAAAAAGCGTTTCCTATGCCTGCTTATTCTGTAGAAAAATCGTCGTCAAGGCAAGGTCGGTACCCGATCTGGAAGTCCACCGGCTCGGTGTAGTAGTAGGTCCGGTCGAGGGGGCTGTAGGCGATCGGGCCGCCGAGGGTCCGCAGCAGGCTCAGGTAGCGGTACAGGGTGG
>RFHL01000422.1 GCA_003696875.1 Bacteroidota bacterium
AAAGAAGATTGTCGCCTACCACGAGGCTGGCCACGCCGTTACGGCCTGGTTCCTGGAGCATGCCTCTCCTCTGGTCAAGGTTTCGATCGTGCCGCGAGGGCTCGCGGCCCTGGGGTATGCCCAATACCTGCCTCGGGAGCAATACCTTTACACCTACTCCCAGCTGGAAGACGTGATGTGTACCATGCTGGGCGGCCGGGCCGCCGAGGAGGTGATTTTTGGCCAGGAAGCCATCTCGACCGGGGCGCAGAATGATCTGGAGCGCATCACGGAGAGCGCTTATGCCATGGTCACCCGCTACGGGATGAATAACACCGTAGGCTTGCTGTCCTTCAAGTTTGATGGGGAATACAATTTCACCAAACCCTACTCGGAGGCGACCGCCCGCATCATTGACGAAGAAGTCAAGAAGATTGTCGATAAGGTCTACCACCAGACCAAGGAGCTCCTGCTCAAGCACAAGGATGCCCTCGAAGCCATCGCGCAGGAACTCCTCAAGAAAGAGGTCATCTTCAAAGAAGATGTCGTGCGTCTGATTGGCGAGCGGCCTTTCCCCATGCCCGACGAACACGGTACCCCCGAGTTGCTGCACCACGATCACGGTCCCGCCAATGGCGTGGAGGAGCATGAGGAAACACCAGAGCCGCCGGCCGCCGAAGAGCCGGTGCCGCCCCTCGAAGACACGGAAAAATAAGCGCCTGTCGGCGCCATCACCTACCCCGGACGTTGGCCTGTGCCACGCCCGGGGCTTTGCTTGAAAAAGGAGGCCTCCCGCACCCATGAACCGGCCCGAGAAAATCTATATCGCCTCAGACCTGCACCTTGGCGCGCCCGACCCTGCGAGCAGCCTGGTCCGTGAAAAGCGCTTTGTGCGCTTTTTGCAGGAGGTGGCCCACGATGCGACTGAGCTCTACCTGCTGGGCGATGTTTTCGACTTCTGGTTTGAGTACAAGCGGGTTGTCCCCCGGGGGTACGTTCGCCTCCTTGGGCAGTTGGCTACCATGGCCGATGCGGGCATCAAGATTCACCTTTTTGCCGGCAATCACGATCTGTGGTATGGCGACTACCTGCAACAGGAAATCGGGGCGACCATCTATCGGGAGCCCATTTCCCGCATCTACTTTGGTCGCCGCTACTACCTCGCCCATGGCGATGGGCTGGGGCCTGGTGACCATGGTTACAAGCTGATGAAGCGGGTCTTCACGCACCCGCTGAGCCGTTGGCTCTTTGCGCGTCTCCACCCCAACTTTGGGGTGGGCCTTGCCCTGCGGGTTTCTCAGCACGGTGGGAACCACCACTATCAGCAGCCCCAGGACTATGAAGAGCCTCACAAGGGAGAACGGGAATTTCTCTATCACCATGCCCGGGCGGTGCACGCGCAGGATCCGGGCTTTGAGGCCTTCATCTTTGGACATCGCCACCTGCTGATCGATGATCAGCTGAAGGACGGCCCCCGGGTCATCATCCTGGGCGACTGGATTCAGTATGATTCGTATCTTACCATCTCCGAGTCAGGCTGCGAATTATCGGTTTTTGCCTAATCACACGGAAGCGGATGAATCATTGGCTCCTCGTTTGGCTGCTGTTGGGGGTGGGCCTGCCGGCCCGGGCCCAGCGGGTGGACACCCTGCCGGCGCCCAGCCGGGTGGTGCCGGTGGCAGCGGGCGTCGATCGGATGATCGTCGACGGCGAGTCCAATATCCTGCTGCTGGACCAGGAAAACAGCCGTCTCTACAAGTATCTGGCCAGTACGGGCTATGATTCGGTCCTGACAATCGGCGGCAAAGCCAACCGGATCGAGGGGTTTCTCCATCCGGTCGAGATGGTGGCCCGCAACCGGCAGACCTTGTTTTTGCTGGACGACATCCAGCGCCGCCTGTTTATGCTCAATCCCAACCTGAGGGTGGGTGAATCCGTGGATTTCGCCGATTTTAGGCCGGGTGGACGCCCCTGGACGGGTGAGGAAGTCTATCCAGTCAGTTTCGATGTGGCCCCGGGTGGGGAGATGTTTGTGCTCAACCAACTCAACAACCGCGTCCTGAAGATCAACCTCTTCGGGGAGGTCGAGACCACCTTTGGCGGCCTGGATTATGGGGAGGGCGCGCTCTATGACCCCGTGGCGGTTTTGGTCGATGACCGCAATTATGTCTACGTGGTCGATACGCTGGCGCAGCAGCTCACGGTCTTTGACCTCTTTGGCGTGTATCGCTACACGCTGCGGCCGGAGGCCGCCTTTAGCTGGTCGCGGGTGCGCATCGTCGACCGGCAGGCGCTGTGTTTCTCGGCGGAGGCGATTCACCGCTTGCCGCTGGCGGGCGGCAAGGCCCGCCAATGGGTCGTCCCAGCCGGGCATCAGCTGCGTGACCTCGCCGCCAGCCGGGATTTTTTATTCTTGTTGTTGGAAAATGCGGTACATTTGTATCCGAAATAATATCGAGGGCCATGCTGGAGAAATTAAGCAAAATCGAACTACGCTTCGAAGAGGTAAAACAGGAAATCATTGACCCTGAGGTCATGAGCGATCAAAAACGCTACAAAGACCTCAACATCGAATACAAAAACCTCGAAAAGATCGTCGCCAAGGCGCAAGCCTATCGGGAGTTGCTGAGCAACATAGAGAATGCCCGGCAGATGGTCAAAACCGAGTCGGATCCGGAGATGCGAGAACTCGCCAAGGAGGAGCTGGATGAACTGGAGCCGCAGCTCGAACCGATGGAAGAGGAGCTCAAACTCTTGCTGATTCCCAAGGACCCCGACGATACCCGCAACGTGGTGCTGGAGATCTCGGCCGGTACCGGTGGCGACGAAGCCGCCCTCTTTGTCGGGGACCTGTTTCGGATGTATGAACGCTTTTGCGATCGGATCGGACTTCGTTTTGAAGTGACTGGCTTACAGGAAGGTACCCAAGGCGGCTTCAAAGAAGCCGTTGCGACCATTAGCGGCGAGGACGCCTTCGGAATGTTCAAGTTTGAGGGCGGGGTGCACCGCGTGCAGCGCGTGCCCAAGACCGAGTCGCAGGGGCGTATCCACACTTCGGCCGCTACGGTGGCTGTCATGCCGGAGGCTGAGGATTTTGAGGTGCAGATCGAAGAAAAGGACATCATCAAGGAGATTACCAATGCCTCTGGCCCTGGTGGCCAGTCGGTCAATACGACCTACTCCGCGGTAAAACTCACCCACAAGCCAACCGGCATCCGGGTGTCCATGCAGGACGAGAAGTCCCAGCATAAGAACCTGGAAAAGGCGATGAAGATCCTGCGGGCCCGCATCTACAAACTCGAATACGAGAAGCGAAAGCAGGAAGAAGACAGCCTGCGCCGCTCCATGGTCGGCAGCGGAGACCGCAGTGAGAAGATTCGTACCTACAACTTCCCCCAGAGCCGGGTGACCGATCACCGCATCAACCTCACCCTCTACAACCTCTCCGGTATTCTGGACGGGGATCTGGGCCCGCTGATTGAGGCCCTGCGCATCGCCGAAAATACCGAGAAGCTCAAGGCGGGCTTTTAAAGCCGCTGCTGCACAGCTGTAGGCTGCGCTTGCC
>RFHL01000423.1 GCA_003696875.1 Bacteroidota bacterium
GCCCTGGCCCGTACGTCCTTTCCTCCTGCGGGTGAAGGCTACGGCCCGCCGGCCCTGGCACCTCCCCCCATCCCGCCGCCCCGGCGGGGTTGAGACGCTTCCCATCATGTGTTATCAGGTCCCGGCTCCCGCCGGGGCCTACCGGGTGTGTGCGTATGCCACAACCCGGCCTTTGTGTTTATCCCAAATCCTGTTTTACATGTATAGATGGCTATGGCTGGCCCTCCTGCTGAGCTGGAGCGCTGGCAGCCTTGCCCAGGTGTTGGAAGTGAGAGACGCTGAGACCGGCCTCCCCCTGGAGGCGGTCACGGTCATGGGTCAGCCGAGCGGAGGCGGCACCCTCACGGATAAGGCCGGCCGGGCCGACCTGCGGTCCCTGGTCGGGAGCGACAGCCTGCGGCTGCGCCTGCTCGGGTATCACGCCCAAACCCTCGCCTATGAGACATTGGCCGCGGCAGGCTGGCAAGCCCGCTTGCAGCCTGATCCCCTGGCGCTGGACCAGGTGATCCTCTCCGCCCATCGTTGGGAGGAGGCCCGGCAACGGCAGCCGGCCCGCATCAGCACCCTCAGTCCGCAGGAGATTGCCCTCCAAAACCCCCAGACCGCCGCCGACCTGCTGGGCGCGTCGGGCGAGGTCTTCATTCAGAAAAGCCAGCAGGGTGGGGGCAGCCCCATGATCCGGGGCTTTTCCACCAACCGGCTTCTCTACACCGTGGATGGCGTCCGGATGAATACGGCCATCTTCCGGGGCGGCAATCTTCAGAATGTGATTTCCCTGGACCCGCTGGCCATGCGGCAGGTCGAGGTCCTCTTCGGGCCGGGCGCCATCGTGTATGGCAGCGACGCCATCGGCGGGGTGATGAGTTTTCATACCCTGCGTCCCCGCCTCTCGGCGGGAGACAGCCTGGAGACCGGGGCAAGTGCCCTGCTACGCTATGCCACCGCCAACCAGGAGCGCACCGCCCATGCCCATGTGTCGGTGAGCGGTAGGCGCTGGGCGGCCCTCACCAGCCTGACGACCACCGCCTACGGCGACCTACGCATGGGCCGGCACGGCCCCGGCGACTACCTCCGTCCCTGGTATGTGCAGCGACTGGATAGCCAGGACGTGCGGGTTCTTAACCCCGACCCGCTGGTGCAGACGCCCACCGGCTACGAACAGATCAACCTGATGCAAAAGGTTCGTTTTCAGCCCCATCGGGACTGGGAGATCGACTATGGCTTCCATTTTTCGACCACCACCGATTATGACCGCTACGACCGTCTGCTGCGCGAGCGCGGCGGGCAGCCGCGTAGCGCCGAGTGGCGCTACGGGCCCCAGGTCTGGATGATGAGCCTCCTGAAGCTTACCCATCAGGGAAATACCCCTTGGTATGACGAGCTGGCCCTGAGATTGGCGCATCAGCACTTTGCCGAGAGTCGCATCGACCGGGACTTTGGCGACATATGGCGGCGCACCCGCGCCGAGCAGGTGGCAGCCTGGTCCCTCAATCTGGACCTGACCAAGGGCCTGGCAGAGCAGGGGCGGCTCTTCTACGGCCTCGAAGGGGTCCGGAATGGCGTCAGCTCGGAGGGGCAGGATACCGACATCCGCACGGGCCAGACGGTGGGGGGACCTTCCCGCTATCCGCAGGCCGATTGGACCTCCCTGGCCGTCTACGCCAGCGTGCAGCTGAACCTGCGACCTGGTCTCACCTTGCAGGCCGGGGGGCGCTACAGCTGGGTGGGACTCCAGGCCGATTTCCGCAACAACCTTCCCTTTTTTCCCTTTCCCCAGACAAGCGCGGCCCTGCAACAGGGGGCCCCCACCGGCAATCTGGGCCTGGTGTGGCATCCTGGCCGGGCCTGGACCCTTACCGCCCAGGTGGCCACCGGTTTTCGCGCTCCCAATGTCGACGACATGGGCAAGGTCTTCGATTCGGAGCCCGGTGCCGTGGTCATCCCCAATCCGGACCTGCGGGCCGAGTATGCCTATCACGCTGAGTTTGGGATCGCCCGGGTGCTGGGTGACTGGCTCAAGCTGGAAGCGAGCGCCTTTTACACCCATCTCGACGGGGCGCTGGTTCGGCGGGACTTTCGCCTCAATGATCAGGACAGCCTCCTCTATGCCGGCGAGCTGAGCCGCATCCAGGCCATCCAGAATGCGGCCGTGGCCCGGGTGTACGGCCTGCAAGTAGGCCTGGAAGCCGTACTTCCGGCGGGCTTGCGCCTCTCTTCCCGCTACAATGTCCAGATCGGGGAGGAGGAACTCGACGACGGCAGCCGCAGCCCTGCCCGCCATGCGGCCCCCGCCTTTGGGGTGACACGTCTCAGCTACCGGCAGGGTCCGCTCCTGGCGCAGGTCTACGCCCAGTACAGTGCCGCGCGTGCGTTTGAGCAGCTTCCTCAGGAAGAGCAGGCCAAGGACTTTCTCTACGCCCTTGATGCCGAGGGCCGGCCTTATCAGCCCGCCTGGTACACCCTCAACCTCAAGCTGGCCTACCAGCTGGATGGGCATTGGTCTCTGACTGCCGGGGCCGAGAACCTCACTGACCAGAGGTACCGCCCTTACAGCTCGGGCCTTACCGCTCCCGGTCGCCAGCTGATCCTGGCGCTGCGGGCCAATTTCTGAGGCCTACCGCAGGGCCTCCCAGAGAATCTCCACCGGGTGCCGGGCCGAGCGCCCGGTCCCGTCGGCAATCTGATGGCGACAGCTCGTGCCGGGGGCGGCGATGAGGGTCTGCGCCTCGGCGGCGCGTACCGCCGGGAAGAGGACCAGTTCGCCCACCTGCATAGAGAGGTCGTAATGCTCGGCTTCGTAGCCAAAGGAGCCCGCCATGCCGCAGCATCCGGAGGGGATTTCCTCGACCTGATAGCCCGCGGGCAGGGAGAGGATGGTGGCCGAGTCGGTTACGGAAGCGAGGGCCTTCTGGTGGCAGTGGCCGTGGAGGAGCACCTTGCGAGGGGTTTCGGTAAAGGCTTCGGCCGTGAGCCGCCCGGCGGCGGCTTCGCGGGCGAGAAACTCGTCCACCATCAGGGCGTGCTGCCCCAGAGCCTGCGCCGTTTCCCGCAGTTCGGGCATCACCAACTTGGGATATTCATCCCGAAAAGCCAGGATGGCCGAGGGCTCCAGGCCCACCACGGGCGTCTCTGCACTGACCTTACCAGCAAAGGCCTCGACATTGTACATGGCCAGCTTGCGGGCCTCCGGGAGGAGGCCCTTGGAGATGTGGGCCCGCCCGCTGTCGACATGGTCGATCAGCTCGACGGCATAGCCCAGCTTCAGCAGCAGGCGGATGGCAGTCTGCCCGATGCCGGCATCGTTGTAGTGCGTAAACTCATCGACAAAGAAGAAGATCTTGCCCTTTTGGGGCATGGCAACGGGCAGCTTGTGCCCCTCCCGCCGCCACCAGCGGCGGAGCGGGGTGGGGGAGAGGGCCGGCAGCTCGCGCTGCGGCGCGATCCCCAGGATCTTTTTGGCCAGGCCCCCCGTGAACTTTCCGCCCAGCAGGCGGTTGCTGAGGCCCGGCAGGCGGCCCGCCAGCCGGTTGAGTTGCCCGATCTGGGCAAAGGCCCGCGCCCGCAGGGGGACGCCGTGTTTTTTGTAGTACTGGTGCAGAAACTCGGCCTTGAGGGTGGCCACGTCCACGTTGGAGGGACATTCCGAGGCACAGCCCTTGCAAGACAGGCAGAGGTCCATGACTTCGTAGATTTCCTCCCGGGCAAAGGGGTTTTCATCCTCCGAACGGGTGAGGATTTCCCGCAGGATATTGGCGCGGGCGCGGGTGGTGTCCTTTTCGTGGCGGGTAGCCATGAAGCTGGGGCACATGCTGCCCCCGGCGAGGTGGCTCTTGCGGCAGTCGCCTGAGCCATTGCATTTCTCGGCGGCCCGCAGGATGCCGCCGGTAGCTGAGAAGTCAAAGACGGTATCAAACTGCCGGGTCTCCTGCCCCTCGTCGTAGCGCAGGGCTACGTCCATGGGCGGGGCATCCACGATCTTGCCGGGATTGAAGAGGTTGTGTGGGTCCCAGGTCTGCTTGAGACGGCGCAGCAGGGCATAGTTTTCCTCCCCGATCATCAGGGGGATAAACTCGGCGCGCACCCGGCCGTCACCATGCTCGCCGCTGAGTGAGCCGCGGTATTTTTTGACCAGCTCGGCTGTGTCCCGGGCGATGGTACGAAAGAGTTTGCGGTCTTCGGCTTTCTTGAGGTCCAGGATGGGCCGCAGGTGAATCTCTCCAGCCCCGGCATGGGCGTAGTAGACCGCCCGCTGCCCGTGACCGCGCATCATAGCCGCAAATTCGTCTATATAAGCCGGCAGCTCCTCGACGGTGACGGCGGTATCCTCAATCACGGCGACGGGTTTGGCGTCGCCGGGGACATTGGCGAGCAGGCCCAGACCGGCCTCGCGCAGCTTCCAGGCCCGGGCCATGTCGCTACCCCACAGGCGGGGAAAGTGGTAGCCGTAGCCCTCAGCCCGGATGCCTTCTTCCAGGCGATCGAGGGCGGCTTCCACCTCCAGTCGATCTTGCCCCCCCGCTTCCAGAATCAGGATGGCCCCGGGATCGCCCTTTACAAAAAAGCGGTAGGGCTCGTACATCTTCTGTCCCTTGGTGCAGTCCATGACGATTTTGTCCATCAGCTCTACCGCCCGGGGCTGGTGGGTCATGATATGGGGTACGGCTCGCAGGGCCTCAGGGACCGATTTGAAGTGGGCACAGAGGAGTCCCGTCACCGGCGGAGGCAGCGGGTCGCAGTGGATCTTGATTTCGGTAAAAAAGGCCAAGGTTCCCTCAGAGCCGGCGAGCAGGTGTGAGAAGTTGAAAGGCGGGCCTTCGGGGGTGAAGATGTTGCTTTCCAGCAACACATCCACCGCATAGCCGGTATTGCGGCGGTGGATGGCAGCCTTGGGGAAATGGGCGCGGATGCGCGCCTGGGTTTCGGGCACGCTCAGCTCGTCGCGTATCTGCCGGTAGAGCTGCCCTTCCAGGCTGTCGAGCTGGCACTTGGCGGCAAAGCCCTCGGCGTCGAGGGGACCAAAGACGGCTTCCGAGCCGTCGGAGAGGAGGGCCTTAACCTCGATGACGTGATCGCGGGTGGTCCCATAGACGATGGAGTAGGAGCCGCAGGAGTTGTTGCCGACCATGCCGCCGATCATGGCGCGGTTGGCGGTGGAGGTATTGGGCCCGAAAAAGAGGCCATGGGGCCGCAGGTACTGGTTGAGGTCGTTGCGAATGACGCCCGGCTGCACGCGCACCCAGCCTTCGGCGGCATTCACCTCCAGAATACCGGTCAGGTGGCGGGAGACGTCGACCACAATGCCGGGCCCTACGCACTGCCCGGCCAGAGAGGTGCCAGCCGTGCGGGGGATGAGCGAGCTGCCCGTCTGCCGGGCAAAATGGATGAGCTGCCGCAGGTCGTCGGCATGCCGGGGGTGGGCCACCGCGAGCGGTAGTTCGCGATAGACCGAGGCGTCGGTGGCGTAAAGGGCGCGCATGGCCGCGCCGGTGTAGAGGTCGCCGTCGAGCGAACCTTTGAGAATGTGCAGGGCGTCGGGCGTGATCGTAGACACGGGAGGATAATTAGTCGGGCTTGGAAAAGCAGAGAGCCGGCACCGGCTCGCATACCGGCGGAAAGGTAGGAAATAAACCGCTGAGCGCCCCGATGGTTGGGGTGGGGGGGCGGAGATATGGGATTTTTTCTATATTGAA
>RFHL01000424.1 GCA_003696875.1 Bacteroidota bacterium
CCGCTTCCCGATGGAAAAATACGATCTGCTACCCGAGCAATTGGTGTACGAAGGGACCCTGGAAGCTTACCATTTTTACGAACCGGGCCTGCTGACGGAAGCCCAGGTCCTGACCACCCATAGCCCCGGCTACTGGGAGAAACTGTGCCAGGGGACCCTTTCTCCCCGGGAAATCCGTCGCACTGGCTTTCCCTACTCCCCGCGCCTGCTCACCCGCGGGCTGAGCATCGCCCGGGGTACCCTCGAGAATGCCCGCTACGCCCTGGCCCATCGCAGCATCGGGCTCAACATTGCCGGAGGGACTCACCACGCCTTCGCCGACCGGGGCGAAGGCTTTTGCCTGCTCAATGACATCGCCCTCGCCGCCAACATCCTCCTCGCAGAAGGCACAGTCAGGCAGATTCTGATCGTGGACCTGGACGTACATCAGGGCAATGGAACCGCCGCAATCTTTCGCCACGACACCCGGGTCTTCACCTTCTCCATACATGGGGCGCACAATTATCCCCTGCACAAGGAACAATCTGACCTGGACCTACCCCTGCCCGATGGCACGGGCGATCAGGTCTATCTTGAGCAGCTGAAAAAAAATCTGCCTCCACTTTTGGACCAGGTCCAACCTGATCTCGTCTTTTACCTGGCCGGGGTAGATGTCCTCGCCAGCGACCGGCTGGGTCGTCTTGCTCTTAGCCCGCAGGGCGTCCGCGAGCGCGAAGCCTTTGTGCTCGGTCTTTGTCATCGCCACCGGCTACCGGTGGCGGTCTCGCTCGGCGGGGGGTATTCCCCGCAAGTGCGGGACATCATCGAGGCGCATGCCCATGTATTCCGGCTGGCCCGGCTGCTTTGGGATCAATAAAGAGCAACTTTCCCCATCCCAGGTCCGTAAGTAAGCCGATCTCGCGGGATTTTCTAACACCAAGTCCTACCTTCGTCTCGCGCCCCATATCTTTGTGCCATACTGACTTTTTCTATTTCTCGTTATTCTTACCAACACTATGCAACGCTTTTTCTGGATTTTTCTGGGCCTGATTTTCCTCGTCGGTGGCTGTGGCTACTTTCAGGGGAAATCCACCTATAACAATATGGTCGTCCAGCAGGAGGCCGTAGAGGCCCAGTGGGGCCAGGTGCAGAATGTGTACCAACGCCGGGCCGACCTGATACCCAATCTGGTCGAGACGGCCAAAGGCTACGCCGAGTTTGAACAAAGTATCCTGACCGATGTGGCCGAAGCCCGTGCCCAGGTAGGCCAGCTGACCGTAACCAAGGAGGTCCTGGATGATCCCCAAGCGCTGGAGCGGTTTAACAATGCTCAAAGCGCCCTGGGCAACACCCTCTCCCGGCTGCTCTCGGTCGCGGAGAACTATCCCGAGCTCAAGGCCAACAGCAACTTTCAGGCGCTGATGGTGGAGCTGGAAGGCACCGAAAACCGTATCGCCGTGGAACGTAAGAAGTTTAATGACGCTGCCCGTGCCTACAACAGCTTCATCAAGCAGTTTCCGAACAACCTGTACGCCGGCCTCTTCAACTTCGAAGAAGTCGCCTACTTCCGGGCCGAAGCCGGGAGTGAGCAAGCGCCCAAAGTCAGTTTTGATTAAGTTTCCCGCTTTCCGGCCCGGCCCCCAATTGGGGGCCGCCGGGAGGCCTCCTTCCCTCCTATGCTCAATTTTTTCAAAAAGCCCGCCGCCCGCACCTTTTTCACCGAAGAAGAGGGTCAGGCCATCATCGAAGCGATCCAGCAGGCTGAGTCGCGCAGCTCTGGAGAGGTGCGCATTCACCTGGAAGACCATGTCAAGGGTCCGTCTGTGTTTCAGCGGGCAGGCCAGATCTTCCAGAAGCTCAAGATGCACGAAACCGCCCAGCGGAACGGCGTGCTGATCTATTTCGCCGTAGTCGACCATCAATTTGCCATCTTCGCCGACGAAGGGATTAACAAGGTCGTACCGGAGGGCTTCTGGGATGACATTGTCGCCCAGATGCGGGCCCACTTCCAAAAGGAGGCCTTCCTGGAGGGTCTCATCGAGGGCATCAAAGCCATAGGCGAACAACTCCAAGCCTACTTCCCCCGGGAAGAGGACGACAAAAACGAACTCCCTGATGATATTTCCTATGGATGATCCTGCCCACAGTGGCTTTTCCTGGCTCAAAGCCCTCTTTCTCTTGTTATGGCTGCCGCTTGGCAGCCTTTCAGCCCAATCCCTGCCCGAGCCTGTTGGCTTTGTCAACGACTACACCAGCCTGCTGACACCGGCCCAGCGCAACCAGCTTGAGACCTATCTCCGCTCGGTGGCAGCCCAGACCTCCAACGAGATCAGCATTGCCATCATTGAG
>RFHL01000425.1 GCA_003696875.1 Bacteroidota bacterium
ACATAGACCTGGCTGGTGTCCACCGGCTCAAACTGCCCGAAAAAACTTTGGGTGCCGATGTCTACCCAGTCTTCTTTGAGGACCGTCTTGCGGAAGGTGGGATCGCCATAGAGATCCACCCACACGTGGTAATTGGTCTTGGCCAGATTGATCAGCCCGCCTTCGAGAACCCGGAAGGTCCCTTCTTCTATCACCCGGCCTGCTTCATCTTTGATGGTCAGGCTGTGCATCCCCGGGTCTAGCTGAATGCGCTGATAGGTGTGCGGCGGCACGCGGTAGCTGAGTTCATCCAGGTTGACGATGAGCAGGTCGTCCCCATTGTTGTCCATATCGACATTGCCCTGTTGACAAGAGACCATAAGCCCCACAAGCAAAGGCAGCAACAGCCGAAAAAAAGTCGCTTTCATAGGAAAGGAACAGCTAAGCCGGTGAATGAGTAAAAAGACAGGTTGGTATCCAAGAGGGGGACGGGAAAACTGGTAGCAAGTTACGCAACTGGCTGGATAAAACCCAAGTAGCATAGTCCGACTGCGCGAAGGGTCGGATAGGGCTCCGGGGTGGGAAAGCTTTTTGTATCTTGCTCCTATGAATGAATGGACACGCATCGCCCTCGGATGGCTGCTTGCCTGCCTGCTGCCCGGCCTGGCCCAAGGCCAGGCCCGCTGGATGGGCTACATCCAGGTGGAGGCCGGTCGGTACGACCGGGTAGAGACGCCCCTTTCCCTCTCCCTCGCGGGCCAGACCTGGCCCGCTGGCATGTACCCCGAGTTGCGCACGGCCGCAGGTGAGGGGGTGCCCGTGCACCGGCTCGCCGACCCGGAGCCGCGCCTGCTTTGGCGGCTGCCCGGCCGGCTCCCGGCCGGCCGGAGCCAGATCTTTTCGCTCTGGGCTGTCTCCGATCCCCCCGCACCCGCGATGCAGGCCCGGGACGATGGCACCGCCATCGCCCTGCAACGGGGCCATCGTGAGATTCTGCGCTATGTGTATGCCGAGACGCCAGCGCCAGCCGGCGTCACGGACCGCTACGCCCGCGGAGGCTACATCCACCCCCTGCGTACGCCTTCTGGGATGTCACTCACCCAGATCCAGCCCCCGGATCACTACCACCACTACGGCCTCTGGCACCCCTGGACGCATACCGCCTTCCGGGGGCGGGAGGTGGATTTTTGGAACCTGTACAAGGCCCAGGGGACCGTGCGCCCCTTACCTCCCGTGCTCGCTCAGGCCGGGCCGGTCGTGGCCCAGGTCGAAGCCCGGCAGGTGCATGAGGTCTTTGCAGATACGACCCGGGCGCAGGTGGAGCCAGCACTTTATGAGCAACTTCAGCTGCGGCTGTGGGCAGGGGAGGAAGGCGCCCCGGCGGTCCTGGATGTGCAGTCCACCCAGCGCTGTGCCAGCGAAGTTCCCCTGACGCTGCTGACCTATCGGTATCAGGGCTTTACGCTGCGGGGCCCCGAGACCTGGGGGCCGGAGACGGCCACCATCCTGACTTCCGCAGGCCACTCCCAGGTGGATGCCAACGGCACCCGCGCCCGCTGGGTGATGGCGACCGGCCCGGGCCCGAAGGGGCCCGCGGGGACCCTATTGCTCTCGGCCCCAGACAACTACAACCATCCCCAGCCGGTGCGCATCTGGCCACCCGACGCCAATGGCGGGCAGGACAACATGTTCATCAATTTCAATCCCACCATGGACCGGGATTGGGAACTGGTACCGGGGCAGACCTATGGGCTGCGGTATCGGGTCGTGACCTTTGATGGGCAGATGGACAGCCTCACGGCTGAGGCCTACTGGCACGATTGGGCTGATCCGCCGCAGGCGCGGCTCATGGCCCGGGATCAGGAGAAACCGGTTCGCCTCTTGGCTTTTGCGAAAAATGGCCCCGGCTACGTCCACGCCAACATTCCCACCTGCCTGGCGACCTTGCGGGCGCTGGGTGAGGCCCATGGCTTTGTGGTGGATACTACGCGGGATGCGAGTTGGTTTACGCCGGTGCGGCTGGCGACCTATGACGCCATCCTCTTCGCCAACAGCAACAACGCGGTTTTTGACGAACCCAGCCAGCGGGAAGCCCTGCAAGGATTTGTCCGGCAGGGTGGGGGCGTGGTGGGCATTCACATTGCCTGTGGCACCGAGCGGGACTGGCCCTGGTTTGCGGAGATGATAGGCGGGAAATTCCAACGCCACCCGCCTTTCCAGGCTTTTGAGATGGAGGTACTTGACCCCAATCACCCATCCACCGCGCACCTGCCCGCCCGCTGGGCCTGGGAGGATGAGTGCTACATCATGACCGAGCTGAATCCGGCGACGCATACCTTGCTGGCGGCCGATCTGCGGACGGTGGAGGACCCCAAGCGGGAACCCTATCCGGGACGTACCTTTGGGGACCGCTTTCCCTTGTCCTGGTGCCAAACCTTCGATGGGGGGCGGCAGTGGTTCACCGCCCTGGGACACGCAACAAGCAGCTATCTGGACCCGGTTTTCCAGCAGCATCTGCTGGGGGGGATCTGGTGGGTCCTGGCGGAGGAATAGAGGGGCCTATAATCCCTCCCATTCCGGGAGTCCCTCGACCTGGGCATAGATGTCTGACATCGAGATCGTTATCCCCAGGGATTTGAGGTGGAGGGTTTCGCTCAGGTCCCAGACAGTTTGAATTTCCCAGGGGGCTCCGGGGGCCGGCCGGTAGAAACGGTCCACCATGGTATGGGC
>RFHL01000426.1 GCA_003696875.1 Bacteroidota bacterium
CCCCTGTGCCAACCTGATCATAGAGCGCGGCCTGCGCCGCGTGGTGGTTGGCTGCGAAGACCCCAATCCCCGGGTCTCAGGCCGTGGCATCGCCCTGATGCGGGCGGCCGGCATACAGGTGGACCTCGCCCCCGACCCGGCGCCCTTTCGGGCGCTCAACCGGGCCTTTTTTGTCAACCAGCAACAGAACCGCACCTACGTAACGCTCAAGTGGGCCGAGACCCGGGATGGCTACATGGCGCGCTACAGCGCGCAGGGACAGCCCGAACCCCTTGCCATCACCGGGCCCGAGGCCAATGCCTTCACCCATAGCCTGCGAGCCGGGCACCAGGCCATTGCTGTCGGCCGCCGGACGGCGGCGATCGACAACCCCCGGCTCAATACCCGCCTCTTTCCGGGCGACAGCCCGCTGCGGGTGGTGTTTGACCGGGACCTGCGCTTGCCGAGGGGCCTGCACCTGCTACAGGACGGCCGGCCGACTCTGATCCTCAACCGCCGCCGCAGCGGCGAGGAGGGCCCCATTCGCTACTACCAACCCCAGCAATGGCGAGACCTGCGTCGCCTGATGGTGGAGCTGTACCGCGAACAGGGCCTTTGCAGCCTTATGGTTGAGGGCGGCCCTTTCTTGTTGCAAGGCTTTCTGGATCAGGGCGTCTATGACGAGATCCACCTGCTCCGGGGCCCCCAGACCCTGGGCGGGGGACTACCCGGACCACACCTGCCGCAAGCCCTGCAGCTTGCGATGAAGGAGCGCCTGGGCGCGGATGCCCATTTGGTTTGGGAGGGCAAATAAGGCCCTTTGCGAGAGACAAACCTCCTGCTCCCGAGTTGTGCCCTACCCCTTCTTCCGGGTAACCTGCTTCACTTTGATTTTGACCGTCGTCTTGGTGGTGGTCCCGTCGGGATTACGGGTCGTAGTCGTGGTGGTAGTGGTCGTGGTCTCTGTCTCCACGTCCATAAAGGCATCGTCAGGGATCGGGGGCAGGAAAAAGAGCAGGGCAGAGGTATCCTCGGGCGGCACAGAGGCTACCCCTTCCCCCAGGGCCTGCAGATTCTCCCGGCTGAAAACGAGGGCCTCATCCAGCGCCCTGAACAGGCGCTGCCGGGCGGCAGCCGGCATAGTCGCGACCTTTTCCTGCTGCTGCGGCGTGAGGGTGAAGTGCGCATTCAGGAAGCCGCCCAGGTTGCTTTGGGCCGATTCGATGTTTTGGGCGAAGCGGCGGGGCTGCCGGGCCAGTTGGGCAACCCGGCGGTTGAGGGTACGGGCGGTGAGTACGGGCTTATCGGTGCGGGCGGCCTCCCGGGCCGCTGCCCTGAGCGCCGAGAATGACAGCGCGCTGGTAAAGAGCGTCCCCAAGCCGGCCTTGATAAAGGCCCGGCGGGACGGCAATGGATCTTTCATGGACGTAGGGGTTGGGATGAGACAATGACACGATGGCAAGGGAAGACAGACAAAGCAGACGCCATCAGTCAACCTTGTCCTTGCGGCGGACCTTCTTCACCGTGATGGTCGTGGTGGTCGTCGTCCCGTCGGGATGCGTGGTGGTCGTCGTGGTCGTGGTGGTATCGGTCTCGATCTCAATTTCCACATCGGGGATGGGGTCGAGGATAAAAAGCATGGCCGAGCTATCGGCCGGCGGGGTGGATTCTAGCGCCTCGTTGGCCCGCAGGGCCAGGAGGTTTTCCCGGTTAAAGGCCACAGCCTCATCCAAAGCCTGATTGAGGCGCTTCTTTGCCGCCGGCGGCATGGTCTTGACTTTGGCTTGCTGCTCCTCGGTCAGGGTAAAATGCTCGGTGAGATAGCCCAGCAGATTGGTCTGGGCCTGCTGTACCTCCTGGGCAAGCACCCGGGGCTTGCGACAGAGGCGGGCAGCGTAGCGGTTGAGGTTGCGCTGGGTGAGGACAGGCTTGTCGGAATGCTGCGCGGCCAAGGCCGCGGCTTTGAGGCCGGAGAAGGAGGTCACGCCGAGAAACAAGCTGCCGATTCCGGCTCTGCGGAGGAAATCGCGACGGGAGGTTTTCTGATTTTTCATCGTGTATAGGATTAGGGTACAGCCATGGGTTACCGAAACCCTCCAAATCGTAACTTCCCTTCCCTTGTTGCAACGCCTTCTCCAGAAGAACTACTTATGAACGATAACACGGTCAAGGGTCAATCGATATACAGCCGGTCCCGGTACCGCTCCATGAAGTACCGCCTGGGCGGCTGGTAGCAGGGATCGGTCTCGGTGAGGGTCACCTCCCAATGATACCGATCTCGAACCAAGACGGTATCGCGGGTAACCCGTCTGATCCAGTAGAATTCCCCATCGAATTCCACAAAGGTGATTTCGACCGCCTCCAGGCGGTCTGAACGGTAGGCCTTAAGCTGGCCGGGGTTCCCCAGCTTAAACGTTTGCCGAAACGCCTCCGATCGCTCCGCCTCTGTAGGGGCCAGAAAACGCTTGACCCGGAGACGGTCCCCGTCGAGGATTCTGTCGGGGATGTATTCATGCTGACAAATGTGCGCCAACTCCGCCTCATTGAGGGAGCGGTCCGCGCCTGCGCCTCTCACCAGTCCCCGCAGCACGATTCCAACGCCAGACGGGCTATTGTACCCCTCATACTTCATCCAGGCCACCGTCACCTGGAGCGACGGCTTCCCCCAGAGCCGAAAGTGCTTCTCAGCCGTGAGGTCAAAATAGACGTCTCCGGCACAGGGCATCCTATCAATGATGATGGGGGAACAGGTGGCCAGACTCAAACTCAGGCCCAGGCCCAGACAAAGCCCAATCGTCCGGATCGGTGACAGTTTCATTACCAAAGGTTTCCTTCAAAACGAGCCCCCGATCCCCGCGGAGGGCTCAAGGGTAGACTTTCCCCCGCTCAGCCCGTACCTTTGTCCGGACTTCATCCCCAGCCCATGCCTACCCTCCTCGCCCTCGAATCCTCCTGTGATGAAACCGCCGCCGCCGTCATGGTCGACGGCCAACTGCGCGCCAACATCATCGCGGCCCAACTGGACCACGCTCCCTACGGCGGGGTGATCCCCGAGCTGGCCTCGCGCCTGCATCAGCAGCAGATCGTGCGGGTGGTAGAAGCCGCTTTACGAGAAGCCAAGGTGGACAAAAGCGCCCTGGATGCGGTGGCCTTCACCCAAGGGCCGGGCTTGCTCGGGGCGCTGTTGGTCGGCACTTCTTTTGCCAAGGCTTACGCCTTTGCGCTGGGTATCCCGCTCGTGGCGGTCAACCACATGCAGGCGCATGTGCTGGCCAACTTCCTTCAGCCCAATCCGCCCGAATTTCCCTTCATCTGCCTCACCGTCTCGGGCGGCCATACCCAATTGGTGCTGGTGCGCGACTACCTGAATATGGTGGTACTGGGCGAAACCATCGACGATGCTGCCGGCGAAGCTTTTGACAAGGGGGCCAAGCTGATGGGCCTCCCCTACCCCGGCGGCCCGGAAATCGACAAGCTCGCCGCCCGCGGCGACGCGGGCTTCCATGATTTTCCCACCCCCCGCACCGCCGAGCCGCTGCAGTTCTCCTTCAGCGGGCTCAAGACCGCGCTGCGGTATCTGCTGCGCGACGGTCTGGCCGCCGACCCGGACTACGTCGACAAACACGAGGCGGACATCGCCGCCGCCTATCAACACCGCATTATCAGCATCCTGCTGGACAAGCTCGCCCTCGCCGCCCGCGAGCAGGGCGTACAGCATCTCGCCATCGCTGGCGGCGTCTCCGCCAACCGCGAACTGCGGCAGCGCTTTCAGGCGCTATGTGATGAGAACGGCTGGCAGGCCCACATCCCACCCTTTGCCTACTGCACCGATAACGCCGCCATGATCGCCATGGCCGGCCACCTGCGCTTCCTGGCCGGCGACCACGCCGGCCTCGACGTCGCCCCCTATACGCGGGGCTTTGAGAGGGCGTGAATGCCGGGGAGAGGAGAGAAGGGTACTCTGAGGCATTACGCCCAAAACCTTCTATTCCTCCCACTTCCCGAGACCAAATTCCCCTACCCAATATGATCCGCGTGCCCGGGGGGACTTTCAGTATGGGCTCCGATAAGGGATATGGTGATGAAAAGCCCGTTCACCAGGTGGCTATTTCCACCTTCCACCTTGCCGAAACGGAGGTCACCTTTGCCCAATACGATTACTTCTGTGAACGCACCGGACGCGAAAAGCCTGATGATCAGGGTTGGGGTCGGGGGAGTCGTCCCGTCATCAATGTGAGCTGGCAGGATGCAAAGGCCTATTGCCAATGGCTGAGCAAACAGACAGGCGATACGTACCGCTTGCCCTCTGAGGCCGAATGGGAGTACGCCGACGGCGGTGGTGTCACTAACCGAACAAAATGGGCGGGCACTAACGTCGAAGCAAATCTACCCGACTATGCCGTTCTTGATCAGCGTCGCTCTTTTCCAGCCAAAAGAAAACATCCCAACCAACTAGGGCTCTGTCAAATTCCCAATGATGGGTGATCGCTGCATCTTTTTCCGCATCTCTGCGTTGAAAAATGCCTCGTTTGGCCCGCCAAACTTCCCGGCTTGCC
>RFHL01000039.1 GCA_003696875.1 Bacteroidota bacterium
ATCGCATGGCCTTTGACCCAGAGACGGGTCAGGCCGTCAAAGGCGGTCATTTTGTACCGACTTTCCCTGTCAAGGAAAAGGCGGGGCGGCTGTGGGTACAGCTGCCCCGCCCCTGGTGGCGACGATGGGTTAGTCCAGAAAAATAGCGTCGACTGCCGCGGATCGTACCTCCGCATTGAAGGCCGGGATGGCCTCTTCCCGGATACGAGTCCATTTTTCCAGCTCTGCGTCTATGGCCGCGCTCACTTCAGCCAGAAAGGCTTCGGCCTGATCGGTGGGGGCAGCCTGTCCTACCCCGGCCAGGGCCGCCAGATGAGCCAGCTTGTTGTTCTGGCGAATCGGGAAATTGAGCGGGTCCTGCCCGCTGCGGTTCTGGGTCTGGTAGAGGGCTTCTTCAATCGTGGTGATTTCCTTGACCAGTTCATCGGCCCGAGTAGCCAGGACAGTGTAGGTGCTGTCTTCTTTGATACGGGAAGCAAAGGTCTTGAGCTGGTCGCGCACCTCGCGCAGGTCCTTGATCACCAGATGCGTTTCACTCAGCTTGTCCCGCACCCGGATAAGGTAGTCAAACTGGGCTTTCAGGTCCTCGCCGCTCGCCGTCAGGCGAGGGTCAGCCTTGAGTATCAGCGTCTGCTCCATGGAATCGGTTCCCACCACCAGACGCACCCGATAGGTCCCGGGCAGCGCCTGCGGCCCGTCGGTTTCCGCCCACCACAGGATCATGCCGTCAAAGGTTTCGGCCCCGGGATACTGCAGGTTCCAGCGGAACAGGTTGGTACCAGCCTTGACTTCGCCGAGGGGATTTTCCTTGTCATCCCGGGCAAACGTACGGATGGGGGTACCGTCTTCTTCCATAAAAACCAGCTTGAGCGACAGGCTATCGGCGGGAACATTCTGGAGATAGAAGTGGATGAGGGCGCCACCGGGATGGTTCTGGCCCGCCGTGCGGGGCTGCCGGTGTCCCGAACCGGCCATACGCCAGGCCGTCGCCGGCGCAAAAAGGTGACTGGCCTTGGCCATTACCTGGTCGGACAACTGGTGCAGCGGGCTCAGGTCGTCGATGATCCAAAAGCTGCGCCCCTGCGTCGCCACCACGAGGCTGCCATCCTTGAGGGTCAGGTCCGTTATCGGGACAACAGGCAAATTGAGCTGGAAGGGCTTCCAACTCGCCCCATCGTCAAAGGAAATATACATACCCTGCTCAGTGCCCGCATAGAGGAGGCCTTCCCGGGCCGGGTCGGCCCGGACGACCCGGGTGAAGTGCTCCGCTTCAATGCCCGCATCAATCCGGGTCCAGCTTTTTCCATAATCCAGGGTACGTAGCAGGTACGGACGGTAATCACCCAGCTTATAGGCCGTGGCGGCCACATACAATCCACCTTTGACCGTAGGATGAGCTTCCAGGCTGTTGATCATCGTCCATTCCGGCAGCAGGTCTGCCGGGGGGGTAACGTTCTCCCAGTTCTCTCCGCCATCGCGGCTGAGGTGGATGAGGCCATCGTCGGATCCGGTCCAGAGCAGACCGGGCTCCAGCGGGGATTCTAGAGCCGCAAAGATGGTGCAATAGTACTCCACACCGGTGTTGTCCTTGGTGATGGGGCCACCGGAGGGGCCCAGCTTGCTGCTGTCGTTACGGGTCAGGTCCGGGCTCAACAACTCCCACGATTGCCCCTCATTGGTAGAGGCGTGCAGATGGTTGGAGGCCGCGTAGAGCTTGTTGGGATCATGGGGAGAGAAGAAAATGGGAAAGTTCCACTGGAAGCGGTAGCGCATCCCCTCGGCCCCATGCCCCATAGGATTATCCGGCCAGACGTTGATGGCACGCCGCTCACCCGTGCGGTGGTTGATACGGGTGAGGTAGCCGCCATAGCTGCCCCCGTAGACGATGTCGTTGTCTTCCGGATCTATGGCGATGTGGGCACTCTCGCCCCCGGCGGTAGACTCCCAATCTCGCTCCCCGATCTGATAGCCATCGGTACGATGCAGGATGCGTACGGTGGAGTTGTCCTGTTGAGCGCCGTAGATGCGGAAGGGGAAATGGTTGTCCGTGACGACACGGTAGAATTGCGCCGTCGGCTGGTTATAGTAGGTCGACCAGTTTTCGCCGCCGTCGAAGGTGATCTGAGCGCCCCCATCATCCCCGATGATCATGCGCTGCGGATCCTCCGGAGCAATCCAGAGGTCGTGATGATCCCCATGGGGCGCATTGTAGGCCTTGAAAGTACGTCCTCCGTCGGTGGACTTGTGGTAATTGACATTCATGACGTAGACAACCTCTTCGTCTTTGGAATCGGCATAGATGCGGGTGTAGTACCAGGCGCGCTGCCGCAGCGCGCGGTCCTGATTGATGTGGCTCCAGCTTTCGCCTCCATTATCAGAGCGAAAAAGGCCACCCTCCTTGGCCTCAATGAGGGCCCACACCCGGCGAGGATTCGCCGGCGAGACCGTCACCCCTATAATCCCCAGGGTTCCTTTGGGCAGGCCATTGCCTGTCAGTTCGGTCCAGGTATCCCCGCCATCGACACTCTTCCAGAGGGCCGAACCTTCGCCCCCACTCTCCAGGCTGTAGGGAGTCCGCCGGATGCGCCAGGTGCTGGCAAAGAGCACCCGGGGATTGCCGGGGTCCATGATGAGGTCTACCGCGCCCGCGGCGCTATTGGCAAAGAGGACCCGTTCCCAAGTCGCGCCGCCATCCTGGCTGCGGTAGACGCCACGGGTTTCGCTATCCTTGAAGAGGTCGCCCATGACGGCCACGTAGACCAGATCAGGATTGCGCGGGTGCACCCGGATGCGGCCGGTATGCCGCCCATCGGTCAGGCCAATGTGCGTCCAGGTCTGACCAGCATCCACGCTTTTCCAGAGGCCGTTTCCGGAGGAAACGTTGCCGCGCACTGTTTTCTCACCGGTCCCCACATAGATCACATTGGGATCTGAAGGGGCGACGGCAACCGCCCCGATGGAGCCCCCAAAGTAGCCGTCAGAGATGTTTTCCCAGGTAGAGCCCCCGTCCCGGGTGCGCCATACCCCCCCACCGGTGGCACCAAAGTAGAAGAGATTGGGCTGCCCGGGCACACCGGTAACCGTACAGGAGCGCCCGCCCCGAAAGGGACCTACCAGCCGGTATCGCAAGGACTGATACAGGGTATCCGAAAACGAAAGGGTTGGGGGGGCCAGGCTGGGGGCCACCGCTTTGCGGCGACGCTGCGCCAGACCGTCAGGTAAGGTAATCGTGAGCAGCAGCCCCGTAAGCAAGAGGAAGCGTAGCAGTTTGTTCATAAGAAACCAAGGTTGATGTGAGCAAGACGCCGTATATGGCAAGCCTTTGTCCAGACGGCGATTCGAAAAGCGGGCGAAAAATTAGTATTTTTTGGGCGGGAGAGAACTCCTTAACCCAAAGATCCCCTCCAAAGTTTGAACATCGAACTGAATACGAGGCTATGGCGCTATCAGACGAAGTGCGAGATTCTGCGCTGCGGTACCAGACGCGGCGGCATTTTTTGAAGCAATGCACCTCCGGGCTGGGGGCGCTGGCGCTGGGCTCCCTGCTGGGAGCCTGCGGGGGCAAGGAAGCTGCATCTTCCCTCCTGGCCGGGGCTACCAACCCCCTGGACCCGCGCGCGCCCCATTTTGCCTCCAAAGCCAAACGGGTGATCTACTTGCACATGGCGGGCTCGCCCTCCCAGTTGGAACTCTTTGACTACAAGCCCGTGTTGCAGGGCCTTGATGGGCAGGAATGCCCCCCTTCCCTGCTGGAAGGCAAGCGCTTTGCCTTCATCTCGGGCGTGCCCAAGATGCTGGGCCCGCAGGCGACTTTTGCCCAACACGGCGCCTCCGGCGCCTGGATTTCCAACCGATTGCCTTACTTTTCCCAGATGGCCGATGAGGTTACCTTTCTCAAGGCCATGCATACCGAAGAATTTAATCACGCCCCGGCGCAGCTGATGCTGCAGACAGGTAGCCCCCGCCTCGGGCGCCCCAGCATGGGCGCCTGGGTAACCTACGGTCTGGGTTCCGACAACGCCAACCTGCCGGGCTTTGTGGTACTGGTCTCGGGGGGCAGTACGCCCAGTGCGGGCAAAAGTGCCTGGGGCAGCGGCTTCCTACCGGCGGTCTATCAAGGCGTACAGTGCCGTTCCGAGGGCGACCCGGTCCTCTACCTGTCCGACCCCGAAGGCATGCCCCGCGACCTGCGCCAGCGCAGCATCGAGACCATCAACCGCATCAACGAAGAGCAGTACCAGACCTTCCAGGATCCGGAGATCCTGTCGCGGATCTCCCAATACGAGCTGGCCTTCCGCATGCAGATGGAGGTACCCGAGGTGATGGACATCAGTCGCGAACCCGACTACATCCACGCCATGTACGGCACCCAGCCTGGGGAGGCGACTTTTGCCAACAACTGCCTGCTGGCCCGCCGCATGGCCGAGGCCGGGGTGCGATTCATCCAGCTCTATCACTGGGGATGGGATACGCACGGCACCGGCCGGGGAGGCTCCCTCCACCACGTGACCCCACTCCCCCTTCCTGGCGTCCAGCGGCGGCTGG
>RFHL01000427.1 GCA_003696875.1 Bacteroidota bacterium
ATCCAGAAGCAATCGCCGCCGGGCCGTCCCGGCGAAGGGGAAGTCGTGGGCTGCATCCACCGCAATCCAGCCGCGGAACCAGTCCTGCCGGCCCGGGCGCACCAGGACACTCGTCCCCAGGGCCCCGCCCCAGCTATGGCCCAGCAAAAACAAGTGGATGTCCTTCCCGTAGTGGTGTTTGAGGACCGCCACGAGGGCTTCGACATCGCCGGCCATGAGGGATACGATGTCCTCGGGGCGATCGTAGTGGCCCTGGGCCATACTCTGGCCCCTTTGGTCCCAGTACACGACCGCGTAGCGGGGTTCCAGTTCTGCGGTGAAGGCGCCATCCCGAAAAGCCAGGCCGTAGCTGCCGGCCCCGTGCAGCACGATGAGGAATACCTTTTCCGCGGCATTGCCGTGGACGTAGGTCGGCATGTCGGCCCCGGCATGGCGGAGGTAGAGGGTTTCGTGAACCATCTCGTGATGGGGACCCTGGCAGGCGAGGGCGCCAAAGAGCAGGCAAAGGAAGAGCAAAGCACGCATAGGGTCAGGACTTAGGCGAAAGAAGGTAGCCTACCGCCAGGTGAATCTGGGGGAGCAGGGCAGTGTTGTAAGGAAAAAGGGTAAGTAGATGGAGACGGGCAAACCAGCGCTGCTGATGTTCCAGGCCGAGGCTGAGGCCCGGGGCGAGGTATCCGCGCCCCGGGGTGCGGACCCGCTGGACCTCGCCGGCAGGCAATACCGCATAGGTGCGGGGCAACCAGCTGCGCATCCGGCCCAGCGGGTGCAGCCCGAAGGTGTAGTGGGTTTTGACGCCCCAGATGTGCCGGTATTGCCACCCGGCCTGCAAAAAGGTGGCAGTATGGCTGCCCGGGTCCCAATAGGCGCCTGCCTGGGCGCTGAGCGCCCAGCGGGGGTGTGCCGGGCGGGGCCATAGCGCCCCAGCACTCAGGCCGGGACTCCAAAGGTTGTTGCCCCGGTAGGCCAGACTGAGACGCGGACCTGTATCCTGGGCCTGGGCCAGACTCAGACTAGCCAGCAGACACCAAGCGAGACTCAGGGCCTGGAGAGAAATGGGGCGACGGCCATGGGAGGGATAAGGCATAGAAAAAGAAGAAAAGGCTTCTCCAGGGAGAAGTACGGGTCGAGGCGGTCGATAAAACGGGATACCAAAAGGTAGGAAATATTCTCTGCACCTGAAGGATAGACCTTGTGCCCCATAAAGCGTATCTTTCGGTTTTATCCGGCCTCTGGCCGACCCTTTTCCCCAACCAACTGGTTATGACCGCCACAGATCAAGCGTTTCAGCAGCAGATCTTGCAGGGTATTCCCGCCGAACTGCCGCCACCGCGGCTGCCTTCCTCCGAAGTGAACCGTGCTCCCCGCCGTAAGGACATCCTTTCGCCCGAAGAAAAGAAGCTGGCTCTCCGCAATGCCCTGCGCTACTTTCCCGCCGCCTGGCATGCGGAGCTGCTGCCCGAATTTCGGGCCGAGCTGGAGACCTATGGCCGAATCTACATGTACCGCTTCAAACCGGCCTATCCCATGCACGCCCGGCCGATTTCGGCCTATCCCGCTCGCTGCCGCGAGGCCGCGGCCATCATGCTCATGATCCAGAACAACCTGGATCCTGCCGTGGCCCAGCATCCGGAAGAACTTATCACCTACGGCGGCAATGGCGCCGTATTTCAGAACTGGGCGCAGTATCTGCTCACCATGCAGTACCTGGCCCGGATGAGCGAGCAGCAGACGCTGCATATGTATTCGGGGCATCCCATGGGGCTTTTTCCCTCCTCGCCCGATGCCCCCCGGGTGGTCATCACCAATGGGATGATGATCCCCAACTACTCCCGTCCCGATGATTGGGAGCGATTCAATGCCTTGGGCGTCACCCAGTACGGCCAGATGACGGCCGGGTCCTATATGTATATCGGCCCGCAGGGGATCGTACACGGCACCACCATCACCGTGATGAATGCCTTTCGGATGATCCTGCCTCCTGGCGAATCCCCTCGCGGCAAGGTCTTTCTCACCGCCGGCCTCGGCGGGATGAGTGGCGCCCAGCCCAAAGCCGGCAACATCGCCGGCTGCATCACGGTTTGTGCCGAAGTGAACCCGCAGGCGGCGCGGAAGCGCCACGCGCAGGGCTGGGTGGATGAGCTGATCACCGAGATGCCCGCCCTGATTGAGCGGGTGAGAGAGGCGCAAGCTGGAGAAGAGGTGGTTTCGCTTGCCTTTCTGGGCAATGTGGTGGAGGTATGGGAAGCCTTTGATGAAGCGGAGATCAAGGTGCACGTGGGCTCGGACCAGACCTCTCTGCACAACCCCTGGGCAGGCGGCTACTATCCGGCGGGGCTCGGCTTTGAGGAGGCCAAGCGCTTGATGCGGGAAGACCCGGCCACGTTTAAAGCGGCCGTGCAGCAGTCGCTGCGGCGGCAGGTGTTCGCCATCAACCGGCATGCTGCGAAGGGAACTTATTTTTTCGACTATGGCAATGCCTTCCTGCTCGAAAGTGCTCGGGCCGGTGCGGAGGTCCACGCCCCCAACGGGCGGGATTTTCGCTATCCTTCCTACGTGCAGGACATCCTGGGGCCCATGTGCTTTGACTATGGCTTCGGACCCTTTCGCTGGGTGTGCACTTCGGGGGATCCGGCCGATCTGGCCCGGACCGATGCTATGGCGGCCGAGGTCTTGCGGGACATGCTGGTCGGAGCTCCGGCCGAGATCCGGCAGCAGCTGCAGGACAACCTGACTTGGATTGAGGAGGCGGCCGCCAACCGGCTGGTGGTCGGTTCGCAGGCGCGTATCCTTTACGCGGATGCCGAAGGGCGCATCCGTATCGCCCGGGCCTTCAATGAGGCCATTGCCCGGGGTGAGATCACGGCACCGGTGGTGCTGGGCCGGGACCATCACGACGTGAGTGGGACCGATTCGCCCTATCGCGAAACCAGCAACATCTACGATGGCAGCCAGTTTACGGCCGATATGGCCATTCACAACGTGATCGGCGACAGCTTTCGCGGAGCGACCTGGGTCTCGATCCACAATGGTGGCGGCGTCGGCTGGGGCGAGGTGATCAACGGGGGCTTTGGTATGCTGCTGGACGGCAGCGAGGCCGCCGACCGGCGGCTGGAGGGCATGCTCTTCTACGACGTCAACAACGGCATCGCCCGCCGGGCCTGGGCTCGCAATGCGCCGGCCCGCTTTGCCATTGAGCGCGAAATGGCCCGGACCCCAGGCCTGGAAGTCACCCTTCCTCATCTGGTAGACGAAGATTTGCTGGAGCGATAAGGTTCCTTGTTCCGCGTTCGCAGTTCCTGGTTTTGTAACAGCTGATATGAAAACTTCCGCGTATTGGAGGCCGGCCGATCCGGCTGCCTGGACGGGCCGGGCGGGTGAGCCCGGGGCCTATTGGTACCAAAGGGTACAGCTTGGTCTGCCCCCCGAGGCAG
>RFHL01000428.1 GCA_003696875.1 Bacteroidota bacterium
GTCTCGGCGCAAAATCGGGAAGTTCTTTTTCTCGCGTTACTAAGGCGTGAACCCCTTGCATTTGCTGGCCTGGGTTCGGGGCATTTTCTTATCTTTCAGAAAATGCTGCCTTCCCTGCCCCGTCCTTCGCCGGAGATGCCGGCGCGGCGGTGCGTATCATTGCCATCCGATGCCCGCATCCGACCTACATGCCCCGCTGGTCTTGACCGGCTTTCTGGCCTTCCTGCGGGCAGAGGGGCTGGAGATTCGTCCGGAAGCTGAGCAGAAGGCGCTGCGGCTGCTGGCAGAGGTAGGGCCGGGTGTCTCGGCTGAGCGGCTCAAGGCATACCTGGCTCCCTTGCTCGCCCCGGGGCGAGCACAACAGAAGCGATTCTACCTATTGTTTGATCGCTTTTTGGCGCAGGAAGCCGCAAAGCAGCCGCCGCAACCGGCGGCGGAGGGCGAGCCCTGGCCTTTCAGGCTCCTGGCCCATCGCCGCTACTATTTTCTGCTGCTCAGCTTGTTGCTGGTGGCAGCGTGCCTGATAGGGATCCGCACCACGGATTGCTATCTGGCTACCCGATCGCTGCCGGCGACGTACACCTGTATGCTGGACCTGTCCGGCTCCCTGCCCGGAGTGGTCCATTTGCCTCCTCCGGGAGAGAAACTGGACCCACCGCCCCCTGCTCCCGATTCCCTACGCCGTGCCTTTTCGATGCCTCTGCCTCTGGAGGGACCTTTTGAGGTCGACATATCAGACTTGCGGGCCTCCTGGCGGCAGCGCTACCGTCCGCTGCTCAAGGCCCTTGCCATTCTGCTGCTCCTGATGGGCTACCTTTTTTATGAGCTGTATCGGAGCTTTCGGCGCAAGTGGTTCCGGCTGCGTTCGCGCCGGCGGTTTCCGCCCTATCTGTGGCACATCCAGAGTCAGGAACCCTCGACCCTCACCACCGCGCCTGATCTCTATCAGGCCGGACAGCGCTTGCGGCAGATGCCAGGGGCATCCTTGGTGTCTGCGAAAGCCCAGCCTGCCACAGATCTTCCTTCTCCTCAGGTGGCGCCACGTTACCTGGTGTTGGTGGAGCAGCGCAGTCCCCGGGATCACCTGGCCCGCTATGTTAATCTGCAAATTGAGCAACTGCAGGACCAGGGTTTGATCATTGAGCGCTTCTATTTTGGGCAAAACCCCCGCTCCTGCTGGCAGGAGCCAGAGGGGGAGGAGGTGAGTCTGGAGACCCTGGTCGCCCGTTTTGCGGATTGGCACCCCGTAGTTGTAGCCGAAAGTGAAGTGTTTTTTGATCCGGTACACGGGGCGTGGGAGCCATGGGTGAACCAGCTGGCGACCTGGCCTGAGGTGGTCGTCATGAGCCCCGAGAATCCGCTCCAGTGGGGTTCTCAGGTTCAGCAGTTGGCGGCACGCTTTCTGTTTGTGCCGGCTACGCTGGAGGCCTTGGCGGCCTGGCCTCAGTGGTGGGGTAGGGCAGAGCGCCCTTCGCTCGCCGACTGGCAAAGCCAAAACGTCTATCCTCCCCTACCAGATCTGGACGGCTCTGAGCCGCGGAGTGCATTGAGGGCGTATTTTGATACGCGTTATGACGGTGGACATGCCCAGTACCGTCGCGGACAGGGGCGCCACCTCTATCAGTGGCTATGCAGCTGTGCCATTTATCCCACCCTGAGCTGGGATCTGACGCTGGCTCTGGGCCAGGCCCTGGAGCAGCGCCATCGTACCTCCCTGACCCAGCCCGAGCAGATGTTTCAGCTCTTTGCGCTGCCCTGGTTTCGGGAAGGCGAAATCCCGCCCCCCTTGCGGGCGGCCCTGATCAGGGAGTTGCCCCGGGAGGTGGAGCAGGAGGCCCGGCGGACGATCGTCCGGATTTTGCGAGACAACCCACCCCCCACGGGCTCTTTCGCCGAACCTCACCATAAACTGTTGCTCGCGGCCCAGGAGGCCCAACTGTACGCGGATCTGGGGCACAACATCCGGCTGATTCGCCGGGCTCAGGACTTTTCCCTCCATGACGAGATGCCTGACTTTACGGTGACTGATTATCTCCGGTACCTGCCCCGCCATTATACCCGGATATCCTTACCGGCCACCCTCAGCCGTTGGCTGTTTCGGGAAGGCATCGGCCCGCTGGGCCTGCGTTCCTGGGTGCGGGCTACCCTGGTCGTAGGCGCCATCATGTTGATCTTTTCAACCTTTTCGGTGGCCTGGCAATCCCAGTTGCAGACCTTCGCGGGGGAGACCTATCAGGTCCGGACCGCTACCGACCACGCTCGCTACTTTCTGTACGTTGGCAACCGCTATGCAGCGGCTGGAGAAAAGGCTGCGGCTGCAGCGGCATACGAAGCCGCCCTAAAGCCTGGCTGGGAGAGCGAGGTGGCCATACAGGCTGCCTATAACCGGATCTTCCTGGAGACCAGGGGAAGGGAGCCAGAAAAAGGCATCGCTGCTCTGAGAGCCTTGCAGGACAGTCTGTTAGCCCAAGGTGCCGTCTCTTCCGCTGTCTACCGACGGGCCGCCTATCACCGGGGGGTACTGCTGTATGAGGCTGGCCAGCCAGCCGAGGCCGCAGCGGTCTTTGCGGAGGCAGTGGAGGCAGCCCCGGGAGACCTGTCTGCTCGCTGGGCTGAGGGGGTAGCCCGGAGCCAGGTTCTCCTGTCGGGGGAGGGTGGATTGGAGAGCTGGCAGGCGCTGGCGACCAAATTGGAAGCCATTCAGGGGCAGGATCCCGCTTTCCTGCCGGCCCAGCCACAAGGGCTGGCGTTGTTAAGTCGTCTGACCAGGCAGGCGCCGGACGCGGAGGTACAGCAGCGCCTGCGCCAGTTGGGTCAGGGGGGGCAAGGATACAGGGATGGCTAGGGAGTTGATAAGAGGTGAAAATCTATGGAAAATGGCCTGAATGCGTATCCTTTGGAAGAAGGTATGCCTGCCAGTGAAGGATCTTGAGAAGCGTCGCCAGCCTTTCTCCCTCTTTTTTTTACCGCTCAGCGTTGAAAAAGGGAGAGTGCAGGGATTTTTCTATATTTACAGGTCGGTTTGGTCAGGCCAGGCTCACCCTGTGCTGGCCATCCTTATGGGTTTGCTTTCAAGGCTTGGCGCATGGGCGCCACGTTTCACTTCCGTTTATAATTTTCTAGCAAAGCTCCATGGCAAGCAATACGTCAAACCGGAATTACTATATCCTCGGTGCGCTGGCGATCCTGACCATTATTGCCTTCCTTCTGATCAATTATTTTTCCGGGCGCAATCAGAGCGAAACAATGGCCCCAACGGTAGAAAACCTCAATGAGGAGATTCTGCAGTTGGAGAGCAGCCTGCTGGAGCTGGAGTTGGTGGTACAAGATCAGGAAATGGAAACCTCTGACCTCCGGCAGTTGCTGCAGGAGAAGTATGATCAGATCACCTTTATGGAGCAGCGGATTGAGGAACTGGAGCAAAAGGGCCAAGTAGACGAGGCCACCATCGCCAGGTTGCGGCAGCGGGTAGAGACTTTCCGTCAAACGACCCAGCTGTATGAGCGCTACAAGATCGAGATCAATGAGCTCGTGATCGATAACAACCGTATGGCCCGGATTATTGACACCGTGGTGCCCAACCTGCAACAGGCACTGATCGACTGCCAGGACGGCCGCGGGGTAGACCCCGGGCTGCTTCAGGAAAATATTTCCCCGACCAACGAGGTGCCCACCGAAGAAATGGTCCCGGTCTTGCGGGCGGATAACTTTGTCTTTACCGCTCAGAAGGGCCGGAAAGAAACAGAATTTACCTCTACCCCCACGGCCACCGGCCGGGTCAAGAGCAAGGATCTGGAAAACTTGGAGGTATGCTTTGATCTGATAGGAAATGCCCTGGTCGACAATTTTGAAGACCGGCTGTTTT
The DNA here is from genome assembly GCA_003696875.1 of Bacteroidota bacterium. Lineage (GTDB taxonomy): Bacteria > Bacteroidota > Bacteroidia > J057 > J057 > RFHL01. Next base: position 3,866 of record RFHL01000428.1, read on the forward strand.
TGCGGGTGGAAAACCCCGATGGTGAGCCCTACCGCAACCGGGAGGGCAAACATGGCCTGATTACCGTAAATGGAATTGAGAAGGTATACACCACCTTCGGGATCGCCAATTATCGGAAAAATCAGGTGCAGCAGCTGTGCATCCCGGTCATGCTGGAGGATGGACAGAACTTTGTCACGGGCTTTCAGACCGTGCGGGTGTATTACCAGGGCAAGGAGCTGGGGCAGGTGCGTTTCCTGATCCAATAGACCGTGCCTTGGTGAACGTGAGTTTTGGATAGGCGGAGGGAGTTTCCTCTGTAATTGACTGTTTATCAAATGATTGGCTGTCATCCTGGGCCAGCCCAAAGGGCGCCAGCGAAGGATCTATTTGGACACATGAGATGCTTCGCTTCGCTCAGCATGACAATCGTCGATTGGAGCTATTAAATGCGGTTTTTATCCAAAACTCACGTTTGGTTAGCTCCAAGGATGAATAGAAAACCCGGCGAAAGCGGTGCTTTGGCCGGGTTTTGCTTTAATCAGGACGGTAATGGGAGCAAAATTGTGGGTCACCGGAGGCTGGACAGGCGAAGCCGGGTGATCTGGTGGTCTTCGTTTTCTTGGAGGACTTCCAGGCAGGTATCGGAGAGGGGACCGAGGCTGGCGTCGAGCTCGGCGAGCAGGTTATCGGCCTGCTGGGTGATAAATTCGAGTAGGGGCAGTGGATTGTGCCCAAAGGCACAGTGCAGCCGGGCGGGGGACCCGCCGGTGCTGATGTCGATGCTGATCATGGCAATTCCCGCGTGAAAACGGGCTTCCAGATAGCCTTGAGACGAGCGATAGGTGCGCATCCCGAGGACGGGGACCTTTTGTCCGTGGTCCAAGCGCCACTCAATCTGCTGCAAATCTTCCCATCCGTGGTATTCCAGCAAGAGATTGAAGAGATCGAGTTGCTGTTTTTCCTGGGGTGAAAGGTTGGTTTTGACGTAGTCCATAATGAGAGCAAAACCCATAATACGCATTTTTGTTTTCACTTTGCGTATTATTTACCCCAACAGGAAGAAAAGTCGCCCCAACGGGGCTACGAGTTTGTTCGGAGGGAGGAGGTCCGAATCTGGAGGCTGGTAGGGAGAATGATGCTCTCAGGGGAAAAGGGGTGGGCATCGCGGCTGGCCGTAATCTCACGTATCAGGAGCTCGGTGGCGATGCGACCCATGTCCTGGCCAGGCTGGGCCACAGAAGACAAAGGCGGTTCCATCACGGATGCCATTTGCCAGTCACTGAAGCCTACGAGGCCCATTTGCTCGGGCACGGCAATATGATGGGCTTTCAGGGCAGTAAGGGCGCCAATGGCGACTGAGTCGGTGACGCAGAAGATGGCGTCACAATCGGGGTCCTGGGCGAGGATCTGCTCAGTAAAGGCCCGGCCTTCTTCGAGGGTAATGTCGTGGCAGGGGAATAGGAGACGGTCTTCCACGGGGAGCTGATGCTGCCGCAGGGCGTCGAGATAGCCATCAAGGCGCTTGCGCGAGGTGGTAGCGATGGTGGGCCCATGCAGGTGGGCGATGCGGCGGTAGCCCTGATCTATAAGGTGGGAAACGGCCTGGAATGCACCTTCATAATCGTCCACGACCACCCGGGAGGTCTGTTCCAGCCCCTGCATGGGGACTTTGTCAAAGAAGACAATGGGCACCCCCGCATCAATGAATGCCTGGAAGTGATCATATTGCTCTGTTTCATGCGCAATGGATACGAGGACCCCGTCCACCCGGCTGGTAAAGAGGGCATTGGCATCGGTAACTTCCTTGATGTAGGATTCATCAGATTGACAAAGCATGACCCGGTAGTCGAGGTCATAGGCGACCTCCATGATGCCTTTGATGACCGAGGAGAAAAAGTGATTGACAATAGAGGGGATAATGACGCCAATGACCTTGGATTCCCGCTTGCGCAGGCCTGCAGCCATGAAGTTGGGCCGGTAGTTCCACTTTTTGGCGAGGGCGAGGACGCGTCGCTTGGTCTCGGAGCTGATGTCGGGATAGTCTTTAAGCGCGCGGGAGACGGTGGCGGTGCTTATGCCAAGTTCCTTGGCGAGGTCAGCAAGGGTAATCTGTTTTTTGTGCATGGGAGGTTGCGGATGGTCCGGTTTAGAGGCCCGCTCCAAATTTCGCAGAAATTACGAACTTTTTTTTCGAACGAAAAGGTTTCCGTAAACGATTTCGCCTCTTTTGAGGCTATGTGTGCGGACTCATCTTGTGGATTTATAGGAAAAAAGTTTTAAATTTGAGTTGGATTCGGCTAAGAAAGCAGGTCATATAGAATCGACAGAATACTTCGATAATACGCCTATTTGCCCTGTTTCTTACTGATTTTCATGAACTAAGTGCCTTTCTGAACCAAACTACCACGATTAAAAGACTACGATTTCTACTACGCGACCTCCCTCCCCATTTTTGGCATGCAGGATATCCTAGGTTGGTCAGACTCTGATCTCACAAGGTATCCCCCATTTTTGGTCTTATCCGTTCACCACGGATAGGCGGGGCCAGTATTAGGAATTATGTATGGTCTTTTTTTCCGGTTGCGTGGTTTCAGGCCGCACAACCGATTTGCTATTATTTTTATCGTCTAAATCTGTCTTTGGCCTATATTAAACTACTATTCTTATGAGCATTAAACACAGAGCCAATGCGATTCTCAGGCTGCTGCTTACCCTGCTGGTTGTGGGTGTAAGCGGGAGCATCAGTGCGCAAATGGTGACCGGAACGGTGACCTCCAGCCGTGACGGCGAGCCCCTCGTAGGGGCAACGGTTATGGTGAAGGGAACCACTACGGGTGCCTTCACCGACGATCAGGGGAGCTATTCGGTCCGCGCCGCGGAGGATGCTGTCCTGATGTTTTCATTTGTGGGCCATGAGCGACAAGAGATTGCCGTCGAGGGCCGCAGCACCATCAACGTAGAGCTGGTCGCTACCGAAGCGACCCTCGAAGAGGTGGTGGTTACTGGCTACGGGACGCAGCGCGCCCGCGAGGTATCGAGTGCGATCACCTCGGTCAAAGCCGAAAACTTCAACGCCGGTCAGGTCAACGATCCTACCCAGCTTATTCAGGGTAAGGTAGCCGGTCTGAACATCTCCAAGCCCGGTGGTGACCCCAACGGCGGCTTCTCTCTGCGCCTGCGTGGGATTTCCACCTTTGGTGCCAACGCCCAGCCCTTGATCGTTATCGACGGGGTGATCGGTGGGGAGCTCAACAGCGTGGACCCGGCCGACATCGCTGACATCAGCGTGTTGAAGGACGGCTCCGCAGCCGCTATCTACGGTAGCCGGGCCTCTGCCGGGGTGATTATCATCACCACCAAGCGCGGCATCGCTGGTAGCACCAACATCAACTACAATGGTTTTGTCTCGGCCGAGCAGGTCGCCCGGACCGTACCTACCGCTGATCGTGCGACTTTCCTGGAATTGAAAGGGAATGACCAGGATCAGGGTGCTGATACCGACTGGGTCGATGAAGTGACCCGGACCGGCATCTCTCAGGTACACAACCTGTCCATGTCCGGTGGTTTTGGGAGCACCTCTTATCGGGCGGCTCTCAACCTGCGTGACATTCGTGGTGTAGGCCTCGTAAGTGGCTTTACCCAGCTCAATGGTCGCCTCAATCTGACTCAGAAGGCGCTCAATGATAAGCTGTCCATCTCGGTCGACGTAGCCAACACCGTCCGGGAAGCCCAGTATGGTTTTGCTGAGGCCTATCGCTATGCCAACCTCTACAACCCCACCGCTCCGGTGACCTCCGACGATGAGGCCTATGTCAATTTTGGCGGCTACTGGCAGTCCCCGAACTTTGACTACTTCAACCCCCGTGCGATCCTGGATCAGAATACCAACGAAGGGGAGCTCAAGACCCTGCTGACTTCGATTCGCGGGAGCTACGAAATTGTCGACGGGCTGACGGCTTCGGCTTTCGTGTCTCGTCAGCGTCGCTCTAACCTATACGGCGAATTCTACAGCCGGGAGTCCTACTTCCGCGGGGGTGCCAACGAAGCCGGTGAAGGGGTATTAGGCCGGGCCCGTCGCTATACCGAAGATGAGACCAACGACCTGCTGGAGGCTACGTTGAACTACGTGACCGACTTTGGGTCTACGCACCTGGATGTGCTCGGGGGGTACTCCTGGAATGAGCTTGAGTACCAAGGCTTTGGTCTTGAAGGCACCGGTCTGCCCTCCGACGCTTTTGGTTACAACAACCTCGGCGCCCTGCAGGCCATCACCGATCAGGCGGTACCGCTGAACGTCTTCTCCAGCAAGAACAACTACCGCGTGATTGGCTTCTTTGGCCGGGCCCGGGTGAATATCGACAACACCTACAATCTCATGGCCTCTTTGCGCTACGAGGGATCTTCTCGCTTCGGAGCGGGTAACAAGTGGGGGATCTTCCCTGCTGTGTCGGGTAGTGTGATGCTGACCAACCTCTTTGACCTGGGCGGCTTCGACGAGCTGAAGTTCCGGGCTGGCTACGGGATCACGGGTGCCCTGCCCCCGAGCAGCTACATCTCCCTGCAGCGTTTTGCGCCGGCCAACTTCTTCCTTTATGAAGGAGCCTTCATCCCGGCCATTGGTGCGCAGAACAACCCCAACCCCGATCTCCGTTGGGAGCGTAAGGGTGAGATCAACGTAGGTCTGGACTGGCAGATGTTTGACTACAAATTTTCCGGTAGCATCGACTACTTCAATCGCGTAATCCGCGACCTGATCTACCCGGGCGCCGAGGTGAACTCTCCGCCCTTTACCTTCCCCACCATGACCGTAAACCTCAACCATGTGGTGCTGCGCTCCTCCGGTCTGGAAGGTACCTTTGGGTACAACCTCGAGTCGGGCAACTTCTCCTGGAATCCCAACCTGGCTTTGACTTACTACTTCCCCGTCATCCTCGACTCTCTGCCGGGTGTGACGCCTGACTTCCGCTTCGGTTCTGAGGGGTCCTTCCTGGACTTCTCTACCTCGCCGGGTGCGCCGGGTCTGAACAACAACCCCACGCAGCGGATCACCATCGGTGAGCCCCTCGGCCAGTTCTATGGATACCCGATCGACATCGCTGCGAGCGAAGCCGCCAATAGCTGGGTGTATGACGAGACGCGTCGTCCGGAGAGTGGCGAAGATCAGACCATCATCGCCAATGGCAAGACTGGTTTGCCCACCTTCTCCCTGGGTCTCAACAACTCCTTCGCCTTCGGTGACGTGGATTTCTCCTTCTTCCTGCGTGGCGACTTTGGTCACTACATGCTCAACATGTATCGGGTCTTCTACGAGTCCGTAGGCGGCGACCGGGTGATTGAGAACTCTGTCGTGACCGACCGCTACCAGAACATCAACGATGTGCAGCAGGTGAATGACTACTATGTGGAAAACGCTTCCTACCTGGTGCTGGACAACGCCCAGCTGGGCTACACCATGGACCTGAAAGAAGGCCGTAGCCTGCGCGTCTATCTCGCCGGTCAGAACCTCTTCTGGCTCACCAACTATACGGGTGTTGATCCTTCCGTGCGCTGGGCTGACCCGGGTAGCTCCGACAACGGTGGTCGTGCCAACACGGGCGGTGGCAACCCCCTCTTCCCCGGTCTCGACCGTCGTAATATTTACTTTACCACGCGGACCTTCACCCTTGGGGTAAATCTGAATCTCTAGGCCGACCAAGCCAAACAAATAGGGATTTTTGAATGTTTCCCAATTATTAAGGACTCAAAAAGCTTCACGAAGCATATGAAAAGACTTTCGCTAATTCTCATAATGGTACTTGCGGTAGTGACGCCTGTCATCACGCCCTCCTGTACCAACCTGGAGGAAGAGGTGTTCAACGACCTCACCCCCTCCAACTTTCCCCAGACCCGCTCCGAACTGATCGCACTGGTGGGGTCGGCCTACACCACGCTGTACGCCTGGGGGCAACACAACACCTACCTCTCTCTGCAGGAGGTATCCTCTGACGAAGCCATGATTCCTATCCGAGGCGCGGACTGGATCGATGGTCAGCAGTGGTACCGGGTACATCGTCATGAGTACAACTCCAACGAGGAGTCGATCAACAATGCCTGGAACTTTATCTATCGGGGTGTATTGACCTGCAACAATGTGATTGAGACATTGAAGGCCGCGTCCTCTAATCCGGATGGGGCTGTAACCCAGGAGGAGGCAGATGCCTTCATCGCTGAGATGCGTGGTCTGCGGGCCCTGTACTACTATTGGCTGATGGATGCCTGGGGTAATGTTCCCCTCGTAGTCGATCTGAACGAAGGGGAAGTGCAGGATCCCAACCCCAGTAACACGCCTCGTGCCGAGATTCATGCCTTTCTGGTAAGCGAGCTGGAAAACATCTCCGGTAACCTGCTGCGTGAGAAGTCGGTCAACTCCTACGGCCGTTTCAACTACTATGCAGCTCAGGCTCTGTTGGCAAAGTTGCAACTGAACGCCGAGGTGTATACCGGTGTGGCCAACTGGGGCGCAGTGGTTACGGCTTGTGACAACATCATTAACTCTGGTCTGTACGATCTGACCCCTGACTACTTTGACAACTTCAATGCTGACAACGATCAGGGAGGGATAGGTACTTCTGAGAGCATTTTCGTGATTCCCTTTGACGCCCAGCAGGCGCCAGGTTTCAACATCTCTCAGATGACGCTACACTATTCCAGCCAGGCCACCTTCCAACTGCAGGAGCAGCCCTGGAACGGCTACTGTACGCTGGCTGAATTCTACAACTCCTATGACGACACCGATGCCCGTAAAGGGGTGTGGGGCGACCAGCAGACCCGGGGTAACTTCCTCGCGGGTCCTCAGTACACCACCGATGGGGTGACGCCTATTACCGATACTGGTACAGAAGCCGCTGATCCCGATGGAGATGAGGTTGTCTTCACGCCTGAGCTGAACGAAGCCTGGCCCAACGCCCTGCGTCAGGCCGGTGCCCGCATCGCCAAGTACGAGTACGAAATCGGCCAGGGGCAGCACTCCAATGTGGACTTCCAGATCCTGCGTTACGCCGACGTGTTGCTCATGAAAGCGGAGGCCCTTTGGCGTCAGAACGCCGGTAGCGCCGACGCCCTCGCCCTGGTCAACCAGGTCCGGGCCCGCGCCGGGGTGGCCGACCTCCCCGCCCTCACTGCCGATGATCTGCTCGCTGAGCGGGGTCGCGAGATGTTCTACGAAGGCTGGCGCCGTAACGACCTGATCCGTTTTGGCAAGTACAACGACGAGTGGGAATACAAGCCCGCTTCTGCTCCCACGGTGAATGTCTTCCCGCTGCCTCAGCCGAAGCTCAACACCAACCCGAACCTGCAGCAGAACCCCGGTTACTAATCCCCGGGTGGCCTGATGCCTTGACCTTCAGGTGCTTTCGTACCTGGGATCACGATACCTTCAGCAAGTGGCCACCCGCTGGCCACTTGCTTTTTTTTCATATGCCTGCGAATTTTGAAGGCTTTTTCAGCGACAGGACAGATCGGATGCAAAACCGGAAGGGGAACGTAGCGTGTAAGGCCACAACTGTGTGGTACTGGGGGGTGGGACTCATGCTCCTATTCGCCTGTCAGCCCGCCCGGGACCGGAGCCCGATCCCGGCGGAAACCCTTTTTACCGCCCTTCCTGCCGCCTATACCGGCATCAATTTTCGCAATGACCTCCACTACACCGAGGCCTTCAATCCCTACACCTTCCGCAACTTCTTCAATGGCGGAGGCGTGGGACTGGGCGACGTCAACAACGATGGGCTGGTTGACGTGTATCTCTGCGGTAATCAGGTTGATAACCAGCTCTACCTCAACCGGGGAGATTTTGATTTTGAAGACATCACCCGCCACGCAGGCGTGGCATGCCCCGGCGTCTGGTCCAGTGGCGTGAGCCTGGCCGACCTGAACGGCGACGGCTGGCTGGACATCTATGTTTGCAAATCGGGCAGCCCCGGTGGCGATAATCGCCACAACGAGCTCTTCCTCAACAACGCTGACCCCGATGCCGAAGGACGGGTAACCTTCACCGAGCAGGCCGCCGTCTGGGGCCTGGACAACGAAGGACTTTCCACCCATGCCGCCTTCTTTGACTATGATCGCGACGGCGATCTCGACTGCTACCTGCTTAACAACTCGCTGCGCTCGGTAGGGGGCTATGACCTGATCCCCGGCCAACGCGAAATTCCCGACAGCCTGGGCGGCAACCGCCTGCTGCGCAACGAAGGTGACCACTTCGTGGACGTAAGCCAGCAAGCTGGCATCTATAGCTCGGCCATTGGCTTTGGGCTGGGCGTAACCATCGGTGATCTGAATCGCGATGGCTGGCTGGATATCTATGTCTCCAACGACTTTTTTGAGCGAGATTATTTGTACCTCAACCAGCAGGACGGAACCTTTCGCGAAGAACTGCCCGCCGAGATGCCTGAAATCAGCCTCAGCTCTATGGGGGCCGATATGGCCGATCTTAACCATGACGGTTATCCCGAAGTCTTCGTCACCGATATGTTGCCTGAGGGCGATGCCCGGATGAAGACCAAAACCCTCTTTGAAAACTGGGACAAGTATCAGCTCAACCTGAAAAATGGCTACCATCGCCAATTTACCCGCAACGTCCTGCAGCTCAATTACGGGGATGGCTGCTTCAGTGAAATTGGCCGGCTTGCGGGCGTACACGCCACCGATTGGAGTTGGGGGGCCCTGATGTTTGACTTCGATAACGATGGCTACCGCGATATCTTTGTCGCCAATGGCATCTACAAAGACCTGACCGATCAGGACTATATCCACTTTTTTGCCTCGCCTGAAACGGTCCGCCGGATTTTGCAAAAAGAAAAGGCCGTCATCGCCCAACTGATCGACTCCATCCCGAGCGAGCCCGTTCCCAACTATGCCTTTGTGCGGGATACTGGCGGGAGCGAATTGGTGCCCCGCTTCCGCAAC
>RFHL01000429.1 GCA_003696875.1 Bacteroidota bacterium
CCCCTCCTGAAAGGTAAACGGCTGAGCATATTGCGGCGTCACCAGGAGGCTCCCGTCCGACTTGCGCAGCCCCCACAGGCCATTTTCCTTAAACACCACCAGTTGTGTTTCTTTGTCGATATAATTCTCGGCTGGTGCAGTGAGCCGCATCTCCTTACGCTGGTTATTATTAGGATTAGGGCAGGAAAGGTCCTTATAGGCGACACAGCTGCCCCTCAAGTCAATATAGTATTGCTTGCCCTGCAGGCTGACGAGGGCGAGAACCTGACTGCCTTCCTGCTGGAAGGCCTGGACCTGATCAAAGCCAAAGTCGGTAATGGCTTTCCCAGAGGTATTGATAAAGCCCCAGCGGCCACCGGGTGTCCGCACGGCCGCCCGGCCGAAGGAAAAGTCGTAGGCATCCTCATATTGAAACTCAATCACCACCCGGGGCTCCGAGGCATAGGGACCGGCCTGCTGCTGCGCCATCGACTCTGCCTGGAGGAAGCCATAGCGCCCCCCCTTGGTGGCCCGGACCAGGCCATCGGCCACCGGACCTACCGGTACGATACGGGACTGATCTTCCAGCTCCAGGGCAAGGTCGTTGTCCGGCATCACGGTACGCACCGGCTGGTCTTCGAGCATCTGCCGCCCTGCCGGCGGCTGGTAGACCAGCCGCTCCAGGCGGCCCTGGTAGCGCACCCGGATCACAGTATCCTTGGCAAAATTGCCGCGGATCTCCTCATATACCAGGCCCGCAAAGGCGGGCCGGCCCTGCCGGTCAATAAAACCGTAGTATTTCCCCTGCTGCACCTTGGCATAGCCCCGGTAAAAGCTCTCGGCAAAGTCAAAGACGGGTTTGATCCGCAGGGCATAGGTCTGTTTGTCCAGAAATCCCCAGCGCCCGCTGGCCGCCTCACGCACAACCATCATATCTTCAGAGGCGGTCCCCACCACATCGTAGATGGTCCTGCCCTCCGGGTCTATGAGCTCATATCGGGTACCATCCAATGGTCGCACCAGCGCGAGCCCATTGACAAAGCTGGCGGCATCGCTGTAGGCCATGTCAATCACCACCCGGCGGCTGGTATCAATATACCCCCACCGATTTCCCTGCCGGACCGCCGCCAATCCTTCGTTAAAGGGCAACACCTCATCAAAATTGAGCATGGAACAGGCATCGGGCACGTATTTTTCCGCGACGGCACACACCTGGGGGCGTACCTTTTCCAGGCTCGGGTTTTGGTTAAAGAGTTGCAAAAAGAAGGGTGCCAGCATCCGGATGCTGTCCACATAGCTGGAATCCAGGACAATGGCCTGTTCCAGGTTCCTCATCGCCTCCAGCAAATGGGGCGATCCCTCCCCTTCGGCGGTATAAGCCACGAGGTACAGGCTGGCCAGGCTACGGCCATAGTAGATGCCCGGATCCTGGGATCCGGAGGCCAGTAGCGCCCCGAAATCCCGCGCCGCCGCGGCAAAATCTCCTGTCTCATAGCGAAGCAGGGCCTGATTGAAGGCGCTGTACTGCCGCAGGGTATCAGCCGCAAAGGGACCCTTGGCCTGAACATGCACCCACCCGCCCTCGGGCAGGCTCACGAGCAAATGCTGCCCATCGGCCGAGAAGCTTAGCTGCGGGGCCACCGGCCTAGCCCCGCGTAGCTGCCGGTCCACCTGCTGCTCGGCAATCATGACACCCGGAGGCAAAGGCAAGGCTTCACTCAAGTCCAGGCGGTAGGCCTGCCCCCCGATGCTGCGCAGGGTAAGCCGGTGAGCCGCGTCTTGTCCTGGCTCCAAAAAGGCCCAAACACTCCCGTCAGGGACCTGGGCGATGGCGCCCAATCCGCCCATCCGCAGGTGCCGCAGCGAATCCCCCTCCATGCTCCATAATACGGCCCCTCCCGTACCGCCCGCCGTCACGAGGTGGCGGCTGTCGGCCAGAAAGCGGCCAAACTGTATGGGCGCTTCCAGACCGGTAAAGTTGGTCACAAATTGACCGGTACTCCGGTTCCAGACAGCCGCTGTCGAGTCTGCCGAGCCGGTGAGCAGATAGCGGTTGTCCGGGGAAAAATCGACTTCGATAATGGCGCCGGTATGGATAAACTCCAGGGTGTGGATGGGGGTACGGGTAGAGCGATTCCAAAGAATCGCCAGATAATCCTCTGCCCCGGTCAGGATATAGTCTCCATCATCGGAAAAACGCGCCACCCGCACCGGGAGGGTATGGGCCTGAAGGCGGCCCAGGCGCTCGCCCTGAGCGAGGTCCCAGACATTCACCTCGTTCCCGCTGATGGTCAACAAAAAGCGCTGGTCCTGCGAGATATCCAGTCCGGAAATGGCCTCTTGCTGGACAAAGCGCCGCACCGACATGGCCTGGCCATCGTCCTGCCAGCGAAAAAGGGTGGCGATGTTGCCATCAATACCGACAAAGCCTGAGCCATCGGGCAGGATACGGGCTCCTTTTTGGCTGGTGCCAGCCGATTCACCCACCTTCTGGACCGAGGTGGCAGCCAGATAATAGGGCTGCAGGGTCCGGGCAAAGGTGAAATCCCGATAGATCTGGGCCAGGACCGAATCATCCTTGGGATAGCGGGTAAGCTGGTAGTCGGCCAGGCCACGCTGATACCAGTACAGGGGCTTGAGCGGGTCAAGGGCCACCGCCGCATCAAACTGATTGTAGGCACTCCCCAGGTCCCCCTGCTCGTAGTAGAGGCTGCCCTGATAGCTGAAGTAGGCGGCACTGTCACGCGCATCGCGCAGGCGCAGGTACGAGCCATTGATCTTGACAATGTTGCCCGATCGGCTGACCCACTGCTTGAGGTTTTGCAGATTACTCAGGTCAAAACGGACCTGGAACACATACAGAAAGAGCGAGAGGACCACCAGCCCCATGACCGACAGGCGCAGCCAGCCATTGATCCCCAGGGCGGGAATTCCCTTGCGAAAGAGCATCGACCGCATGGTCTCGGAACCCGGGGCCCACCCTACCCCACCCTGGTTGCGCTCCAGGCGATCCATCACCACCAGATCGTCGATTTCGTTGCGCTCCACCAGCTCTTCAATCTGGTCGGTAAGCCGCCGCCGTTGCCACCACTGCCCACCGGCCATTTCCCACTGCTGCACGGTCATGTAGGCCGCATGCCGGTCATAGGCATAGCTGCCCCCTTGGGGCCGGTTGTATTCCAGCACCTGGAGCAGCGCCTCCCGGAGGGCCTTATGCAGCTCCTCGTCCAGGCTGTCTACCAGTTGCACCCTCAGCTCGTCGGGGATTGCTCCCTGGCGAAACCAGGGAATGCGCAGCATCCGCCGCACCCGCTCTTCGTCCACCACCAGGTGGCCGGTCTCGCGCTCCAGGACCCGGCCAAGGTGACGGGTTAGGTCCCAGTGACATTCCGGATAGAGCGCGCAGGCCGCTACCCACTGAAACCCCTCCTCGCCCAGATAGTCCCGGAGGTCGGTGAGGGTCACTTCGTCTTCAAAATCCGGGGGCAAGCCGGGCTCCTGCGCCCGCCAGTGGTCGGGCGGCGGAGGGGGGTCCTGCACAAACAAGTCCAGCAGTTGGGTCAGCACCACCGCCCGCGAGGGAACGAGCAGGAAATGGCGCCGCAAGCTCAGCGACAAAAAGCCCCACTGCGCCGGCGCGACCGGGCTGAGGACAGC
>RFHL01000430.1 GCA_003696875.1 Bacteroidota bacterium
GGCTTGACCAGAAGAAATACCCTATCGGGGTGAAGAAGAGGCCAGCTTTTCTTGGGGAAATTCGAGAATCGTAATTTTTATCCATATCCGAAACTGCTGTCTACTTGACCTTCCAGTTGGAGCTTATGGATCAGTTCACCGAAAACTCCGGCTTCCAGCAGTTCCCGGAAGCGGGTGTAAACAGTCGTGAATGGCCCATAGCGATCGGGGAGATCTCGCCACGGAGCACCACTGCGAAGAATCCAGATGATGCCATTCAAGACCTGTCGGTTATCGGCCCGGGGGCGGCCACGTTTGCCGTCTCCAGATTTTCCAGTTGGTAGGTGAGGCTCAATCAGAGACCATTCGTCGTCTGTCAATTCATAGCGCCGTCGAGACATTGTTTTTTGCTCACTTTAAGAATCATCCTCAAAGATAGCTTTTTCGAACACTACCTAGACAGCCCCCTCCCCGCCACCTGCCTCCTCACCCCCCATGCGCCTCCCGTATGCTTGCGATCAGGCGCGCCTTTACTTCTCCGGCAAAGAGATGTCCGTGGTGCTGCTCGAAAGGGTCTGTTACGCACTCGGGGCCCCAAACTGCTTCAGATCAACCTGACCCGAAACCGGATGGACTCCCCCCGGTGTTCTGCCGTGATGATGAATGGGGCCTTCAGGTCGAAGGGTTGCACCATCAAGCTTTGCAAAGTTTCCAGATGGACTGCAGGGCTATGATGCCCCGGGCGCAGGTAAATAATCCCGAAAAACTGCACGGCATCCCGGAATACCAGTGTGCCGAAGTCGCTGTCTTGACTGATGACGATCCGCTGCTGTGCCCAGGCTTGTTGCAAGATGTCGTGGTCCGGCATCCCGAAAAGCCCTGACTCCTTGACGTCCAACACATCGAAACCCTGTTCCCGCAGCCAGGTAACCAGCTCGGAATCAATGTTTTCATCCGTGAGGAAAGCGCAGTCCGCGAGTTTCATACCGGCCGTTTAACCTCGATGATGATCTCATGTTGGGCAAAGCGACCCGCGTAGCGAATAGCTTCCAGGACCTTTTCTACACTGAGCTGCGGATGCTTGTCCGCGATGTGCTCAGGCGTCGCGCCCGTACCGAGCCACTCCATGATCAGCGCTACGCTGATCCGGGTGCCGGCGATAATCGGCTTGCCCCCCAGGATACTCGGGTCGGCGGTGATGTGTGGGAATGCTTCCATCTCTTGGGGTATAGGTTTATTATCCTCAACATACGAAGAATGTGGAGAAAAAGGCGGACGGGCTTGTCCCACCGGAAAAATGATCATTTCCCTCCGCTCGTGGATAGGCATGGCCCCACCAGCGTGCAGCCCTTCGCCCGCAAGCATATCCGGTATGAGCTGAGCAACCATCCTTCGCTTGGGCTCAGGACAGGCCCTTCGCTTGGCTCAGGACAGGCCCTTCGACCCGCTCAGGGCAGGCCCAGGCAACGTCCTCGCGGTGGTCTCCGACCATAAGCGCGGCCTCGACACCGACAGCAACGGCCTCACCGACGCCTACGCAGCGGATATCTACCAGTGGTGCACATCTATTTGCAGTCCAAAAGGTGGAACATGCCTCTGCTACTGTTGAGAGGCGAGCTAGAGAAAAAAAACGAAACGTTGCGCCTATGTTGTAGCTATCAAAGATTTTTATACATATTTAATTGTAAATGAATTGGTTAACGGAATATCATAAACCCTGTAAGGTCGGGCCGCGATGGGCTATTTGATGGTCTTGCCTCCTGCCGACATGTTTCCCTGAAAAGGCCTGAAAGCATCTCATATGAGAAATGGCTGAGCAAACACCGACCTGTTGCTCCAAAACCAAGCGGCTGCCTCATCTCTAAGGCAGCCGCTCGAAAGGCAAAGTCTATGTTGAGATCGAAACCCTACAGCAGGTTGATGCGGAGGGTCTCCTGACGCTCCCCGGCTTGCACCTGAACCAGGTAGACACTGGCCTCCAGGCCGCTCAGGTTGAGCGTGAGGCGCGTGTCACGCAGGGTGCCCGCCTCTATGCGACGGACTTCCTGGCCCAGCAGGTTGAGGACGGATACGCGCACCTCCTCTGCCTGATTTAGGCTGAGGTCTACCGTGACCATCCCGGTAGTGGGGTTAGGGAAGACAGACAGCTTGCCGTCCAGACCGGCGGCAAGGCCGGTATTGAAGACAACGACTTCCCGGGTAGCGGTATCTGATCCGGCACAGCTGGTCACGACCAGCGAAACCGTATAGGTACCCCCAGCAGCATAGGTATGAGAAGGGTTTTGCTGGGTGGAAGTGTTCCCATCGCCGAAGTCCCAGAACCACGAATCAGCCCCCGTGGATGCGTCCGTGAAGCTCACGCTTTGGCTGCCCGTCTGAGAAAAGGTAAAATCGCCATCAGCGGCAACGCCAACAACCTGATTAATCGTCACGGAGTCTACACAAAAACGGGAATATCCCAGGCTCACCGCGTAGAGGGTCACATCGTAGTCAGGCTGTACGCCCGAGTAGGTATGGCTGCCGTTGAGGGAAAAATCCTCTTGGGAAGCATCGCCATACTCCCATGAATAGGTGGAGTCTTGCGGAGCGAAACCAAAGTAGGCATCAAAGGAATACAGGTTATAAAAGCGGCTGGTGATGAAGGCATCACTGGTGTTGGTGAAGCTCGCAGGCTGATCGGCGACGATACACCCCTGGTCAGGCGTGAAGCCTGCGGTGAAATCAAAGGTTACATGCGGCTCAAGGAGCGCATCGGCGTCGAAGGAGACGCCGCCAATATTGAGATCGTAGCCATGCAGCCAGTTGCCGGCAATCGAGGCCATGCCTAGCCATTCGCCATCACCATCGCCGTTGTTCCAGCTGTTGTTAATCATAACCAGGGAGTTGGCCGCGGCATTGCTGACCACCACGACATAAGGCCCGGTCACCGTTACCGGCGTAGCAAAGGCCACATCCTTCTGGAGGGCGGCCAGGTTCCCCCCGTAGAAGTTGGTATCTACCTGGATCTGGGCCGAAGCCAGGGGTGGGCCCGCTACCGGCAGGGAGTCGGTGCCGGCATTGTAGACCGCACAGACGATATCCAAGGTGCCAGCCCCTACCGCCGAAGTGGCGAAGCCGTAAAAGGAAAGACCGTGGATGGTGACGGGGTTACTTGCCGAAGCATCAAACCATTGCCCCAGCTGATCGGCGGAGGTGGCGGAGTTGATGCTAAGAGTAGCCAGGCCGGTAGCCTTGGCGAGACCGTACTGCACGGTGTCTTGGGTACAGGAGGCCATCCGGGCCACCTGCTCGGTGCGCTGACGCTGGAACATATCGGGGTTCCAGCTTACTACTTGATCGGCTGGCCCCGGTACCAGTGACTGGGCTACTACCGTCGTGCCCCAGGCCAGACACATAGCTAGAAAAACCGTAAATTTCTTCATTTAGAAAGGTTTTGGTTTGGAATAGATGCATTAATCATCGAGGCAAGTATATCACCTATTGCTTAAAAAAGCCAATCCCCTGCCCCTGATATGAGGCAAGAGGGCATAGGCAGAGAAATTAAGCAGGATATACTAGACCTGTGGGGCGAATGGTCTCATTCGTTAGTATCGAATACGAGACAGGCCCTCGGGATTCACGATGGTAATCTCGCTCATTTTGGTTTCGACGAAGCCTTCGTCCTTGAAATCTGACAAGACCCGGATGACACACTCCTTGGAGGTGCCCACCAAGCTCGCCAGGTGGTCACGGGTTACCACCATGCTAAAGGGTTCTCCCTTTTCTTCAGTAAACTTCTCCCTCAGGTGTAGCAGGGCGTCGGCCACGCGCTTGCGCACAGAGTCGTAGGCGAGGTGCAGGAGTTCGTCTTCTTTCTCACTCAGGTTGTCAGACAACATCTGAATGAAGCGGTTGGACACGTCGCGGTTGTTATAAACGAGCGAAAAGAAATCCTCTTTGGGAATGACCAGTACCTCAGTATCCTCCATGGCCATGGCCGACTCGGCGTAGGGGGTATCCCGCAGCAAGGGTAGGTACCCGACAAAGTCGCCGGTCTTATACAGACCGGTGACGTATTCCTTGGCGTCCTTGTTGGTCTTATAGGTACGGATGCGCCCATAGTTGAGCAGGAGCAGGCCGTAGGGATAACTTCCTTCGTGGAAGATGACTTCTTTGGCCTTGTAGATACGGGTCTGTCGCTGATCCGAGAGGTCCTTGAGGGCCTCGAAACCCCGCACTTCCCGGATAAAACCCGAAAGCCCATCGGCATCGCGGGTAAAGTCCTGTTGCAGGGCCTCATGCTTGCGCAAGCGCATCTCTATGGCATCTAGCAACTCAACATCGTCAAAGGGCTTGGTGATGTAGTCATCGGCCCCGAGGTTCATGCCTTTGCGAAAATCGGCCGTCTCAGCCTTGGCAGTTAGGAAGATAAAGGGAATCGCGGCCGTATCAGAGTTTTTGCCTAGCATCCGCAGCACGCCAAAGCCGTCCAGCTCGGGCATCATGATGTCACAGATGATCAGGTCGGGATGTTCTTTTTTGGCCAGAGCCACCCCCTGCTTACCGTTTTCCGCCGTGATAACCCTGTAGTCGGCCAGCTCCAGAATTTCCGCCGTGTTCTCCCGCATATCGGGATTATCTTCTATAAGTAGGATGGTCTTCATGCGTAGATAACAGCTTGTTTTCTTTGAATCCGACTCCGTCTTGATCGCTCCTGAGTCGAAAGGTATATATTTTTTCGTTTATACGAATTACGGAAAAAAAGGAGGGATCCCTTCTACCCTACTGACACTAGGGTACATCCTCGGCTGGCTCGGCCTCCAACACAGGTACTTTTCGCTCGAAAGTTACCCAAAAAACCGTCCCCTTGCCCAACACACTCTCAAACTCGACCTTGCCCCCCATCAGGCTGGCATACTTCTGCACGATATTGAGTCCCAGGCCGGTTCCCTGGATGTTGGTGGCATTATTGGCCCGGTAAAAGCGCTCAAACAGGTGCACCTGCTCCGCTTCGGGAATGCCGATGCCCTGATCCTCCACCCGCAGCACCACATAATGCTCCCCCCCCTCGTAGGAAATCCGGATTTCCTTGCCCTCACTGGAGTACTTGATGGCATTGGACAGCAGATTGATCAGAATATTGCGAAACATATGCTTGTCCAGATAGGCCGAGTGGTCGCCTGCACTGGAAAAGTGGATCGTTTGACCCGGCTTGACCACCACCTGCATTTCCTCAATGACCTCCTCGCACAGGGCCTTGGCGTCAAAAGGCACCGGCTTGATATTGATTTTTCCTTCCTCCAGCTTGCTCAGGGAAAGGAAATCTTCCAGAATGGCTGTCAGGTTGCGCACGGCAGACTTGATCCGCTCAATATGGCGCTCCCGCTTAGGCTGATCTTCTTCCCGGGGATAGCGGCTGATCAGGGATACCGAAGAGAGCACGGTACTCAGCGGGGTGCGAAACTCATGCGATGCCATGGAGATAAAGCGGGATTTGAGCTCGTTAAGCTCTTTTTCCTTCTTCAGGGCATTGCGCATCTCGGCATCCACCTCCTTTTGCCTGGTGATGTTGTTGGAAACAATCAACACCTGATGCACCTGATTATCCGCATTGCGGAGCGGTACGCCACGCATGCTGTAGGTCTGCTGCCCAAAGGAGACCTCAAAGGAGAGGGATTCTCCCTCAAAGACGCGTTGCAGATAGTACTCCACCACTGATCGCTGGTCCTCAGGCAGGATGTCCACGATGCGGGTGCCCAGCAGATCGGCCGAGCTCATATCGTGCCGCAGCAGCTCCTGTCCATCGATAAAGACGAAGGCAAAGTCACGGTCCAGGACCATGATGGAGCCATTGGGAAAGTTGCGGGCCAGGCTGTGATAGAGCTGCTGGCTCTGGCGAAGGTCGCTAACGGCCTTGCGCAGGGCTTCGGTGCGATGAGCCACCCGGTCCTCAAGCTCGGCATTGAGCAACCGAATCTCCTGAAGATTGCGTGCCTGCGCGATGCCATACCGAATGGAGCGCTCCAGTTGGTTGGCTGTCAGGGTACTCTTGACCAGGAAATCCGAGGCGCCGATGCGCATAGCCTTGGCATCGATCTCGAAGTCGCCCTGCCCGGTGAGCAGAATCATGGGAGCGCTACAGCCAGCCTCCAGGGACTCCCGGATTAGCTCCAGGCCGTTTTCGGCCCCGAGCCGGTAATCCACCAGATAGACGTCATGCTTTTGCGCCTGGATCTCGGCCAGCGCTTGCGGGTAGGCGTCCACCCAGTCCAGGCGGTATCGCTGATGCTTTATTTCATCGAGAATATCCCGTGTCAGGAGAAAGTCCTCCTCATCATCGTCCACCAGCAGAATTGCAATCAGTTCCTTCAAAGGCATTTAGCTTTTGGGTAGCTCGACAATTTCCAACCAGTACCGGCCCAGAACACCGATCATCTCTACCAGCTGATCAAAATTGACAGGCTTGGTGATGAATGAGTTCACCCCCAAGTTATAGGAGCGGAAGATATCCTCTTCCGCTTTGGAGGTGGTCAAGACGATGATAGGAATGCGGCGCAAATCGGGATTGGCCTTGATTTCTCTCAGCACTTCCCGGCCGTCTTTGCGGGGCATATTCAGGTCGAGGAGGATCAGACCCGGGCGTGGATAGGCCTGTGGATTGTCAAATGGGCCTTTGTTGTACAAAAAGTCCATGACCTCCTCGCCATTTTCCACGAAATGAAAAGGCGTATCCAAACCGCTTTCCGCGAGGGCGTCGGCAATCAGCATGCGATCCTCGGGATCGTCGTCCGCAATCAGGATGTGGATCCCCCGGCTGGTGGGAGGATTTTGTAAAGAGGGAGAAAGGTGCGCGTGCGAGTTCATTTGGACAAATGGAGGTGTGCTGAAACATCAGGAGGTTCCGTGGAAGTTAATATAGGCAAATAGATCGAAAAAGTGGTACCCTTACCTGGCTGGCTGCGAGCCGTGATATACCCACCGTGGCGCAACACAATCTTGCGACAGATCGCCAGGCCGATTCCGGAGCCCTCGTAGCGGCGGCCTTCGAGCCGCTGAAAGATATCGAAAATGCGATCCAGATACTTTTCATCAAAGCCGATCCCATTGTCGGCGATCTGCAAGTGCCAGCAGGTCCCGCTCAGGGTCTCCTGCCCGGCCGGAGCCGGGGCTTCGGCCATCTCTATCCGAATCAGCGGTGTCTCACCTTCCCGGCGAAACTTAATGGCATTGCCGATGAGATTTTGAAACAGTTGTCGAAACTGGGTGGGATCCACCATGAGGGCCGGCAGTCTCACCCGCTGGATCTGAGCGCCGGTCTCCTGAATCAGGATTTCCAGATCCGAGAGCACCTCATCCAGGATCGTATTGAGGTCGGTACGCTCAAAAGGCCGCGCCCGGCTGGACACCCGCGAAAAAGCCAGCAGATCATTGATCAGGGTCTGCATACGGGAAGAGGCGCTGAGCATGCGGCGCAGGTAATCCTGCCCCTGCTCGCTGAGACGATCCCGCTCACGGGATTCGATCCGGCTACCGAAGGCCTGAATCTTGCGCAGAGGCTCCTGCAGATCGTGAGACGAGACGTAGGCGAAGTTTTCCAGCTCCTGGTTGCTGCGTTCCAGGTCGGCGGCATACCGCCGCAGCTGTTCTTCATGGGTCTTCTGCCGGGTGAGATCATGGATGATCCCCGTAAAGAGGCGGGTTCCATTTTCCAGCTTTACCTCACTGATGGCCAGCCGGAATGGAAAGGTGGACCCATCCTTGCGCAGACCCAGTACCTCCCGGCCCACCCCGATGATGCGGGCCTCGCCAGTGCGGAGATAGTTGCCCACATAGGTGTCGTGTGCCGCGCGATGAGGTTGCGGCATCAGCATGCTGACATTCTCCCCCAGAACCGCCTCAGGCTCATAGCCAAACATCTGCGCCGCCGCAGGATTGATGGTGTCGATACACCCCTGCTCATCAATGGTGATGATGCCATCGATAGCGGTTTCGATAATGGCGCGCAGCCGGCTCGCGTCGTCAGATTTCGTCATACCTGCTTCCTGCCTGTCCCAGATTCCAATCTTTCTTCAAATATACGGATTTCCGCATGAGAAAATGAACAAGGGTGCAAATAGGCCGGTCTTTTCGACGCGCCCTCAGGTGTTTTTCCGGGCAAAATGAGTCGCACCATCGGCTTTTGGCAAATGACGATCCGGTAGGTAGGGCATCCCTCCTGCTTGGGAAAGGGGATGGCCCCATAGCAAAATACCCCGATCGGAGACCGACCGGGGTACACTTACTCACGTAACCACTCACAATCAGCATAAGCCCCTAAGGGCTACAAGCTGTACTCATCGGGGACAGCATCCAGCGGCGTCTTAACCGGCTCTTTCAACGGATAAACCCATAAGGGTACCCGGGTCTGGAGCGCCAGGTCCCGGGCATGGCTGCGCTGAAATAGCTGTCGCACCTGGCTGCGCCGATGGGTAAGCATCACCAGCAGGTCCACCTGCTGCCACTGGGAAAAATGCTGTAATCCCTCGACCACATCGGGATAGATGAGGGTCTGGAATTCAATATGTTGCTGATCCAAATCATGCTGATAGGCGCGCCGGAGCAGGTCCCCTTGATAGGTATCCCGGGCGTTGTCAGCCTTGCGGATATGGATGCAGGAGAGCTTGGCCTCTTGTTGCTTGGCAAAGTAGAGCACCTCGTCGATAAAGCGAATGTCATCTTCCTCATAGTCCGTCGCATAAGCCAGGGATCGTAAGCCCTGAAAACGCGCCTCTTCGGGGATGATCAGAACCGGCACTTCTCCCCCGTGAATCACATGGTTCACGGTCGAGCCCAGAATCTTGCGGGTAATCAGGTTCCCTCCCCGGGTCCCCATGACGATGAGGTCCGGATTCAGTTCCTTGGCAGCCTCCAAAATACCATCTCCGGCGGGCCCCAGCTGCATCTTAAACTCCAGCGCAAACTGCCCTCGCAGGGTTTCGGGCACCTCCTCTTCCAGCTGGTGAAAAAACTGCAAAGCCAGTGCCTCTTGCTGCTTGAGCAAGGCGGTCTGCATGCCAAAATCCATATAGGGCTCGAGCATGCCGGGCACGTAGGCATGAAACAAGATCAAGCGCCCCCCCTGCATCCCTGCCAAATGCATCGCATATTGGAAGGCGTTTTTGGAGGCGGGAGAAAAATCCACGGGGACCAGAAGCGTTCTCAGTTGCATACAGAATGTAGGGTGAGTGGGTACGGGAAGCTAGGTGAGGAAACATGAAAAAGGGGCAAAATTTGAGTCGTGCAGGTAGCCTTGGAAGGTCTCGCCCAGAATCATGGGATGAGGTAAAACCTAGGATTTAACGGCTAAAATGGGTTTTCGGGCGTGGAGAACCATCTCGCGGGCCAGGCTCTTGTGGAACAGGTGCTGCCAAAAGGTGCGCCGGTGTGGCATCACCGCCAGCAAGTCGATGCCTTTTGCTTCGGCAAAGCGAGATAGCGATTGGGCGACATCCTTGCCGCCGATGACATGAAAGGGGACATGATCAAAACCCAGACCGCTGCCATACAAATCCTCCATCCAGGACAACTCCCCTTCCGGAATATCTTCGGAGGTAATATGTACCTGCAGGATCTCCGCGCCCAGCATGTGGGCCAGATGGTCCAGTTGGTACAAATGCCGGCGGTCCCGCTCCTTGAGGTCAGAGGCGTAGGCTACCCGCCGGATCTGGGAAAAGGCCGCCGCCGCCGGAACGGCAAGGACCGGGCAATCGGCCTGCTCCATCACCGCCGAGGTGGTAGAGCCAAAGACATGCTCCAGCACATTGCTGGCGCCAGTAGTCCCCATCACAAGCATATCGGGCTTATGACGATGACAGGCCTGCAGGATCTCCTCGACCGGAAACCCCAGGGCCAACTCGTGCTGTAATTTTGGGCCTTCCGGATCTCCTCCCCGGAAGCGGGCCTCATACTCGGCCACCCAACGCAAAAAGGCCTCCTCTTCCTCCTGGGCCAGGGCGTCCACGAC
>RFHL01000431.1 GCA_003696875.1 Bacteroidota bacterium
ACCCAGCGGAGCGGGGGGGCCCAGGTCCAGTTGTTCCCAACAATAGGTGAGGCGGTCCTGCTCGGCATCAGTAGCCGAAGCCTCCAACTCGAAGGGCGTCTCAATGGGGATGTAAAAGCCATCGGTGTAAGGTAGTTCCACCACTGGCTCGGTATTCTCGGTTTCGATCACGGTAGCACAAGTGGCCCCGCTGACCTCACGCGTGAAGTACATAAACTGCTCCAGCGAATAGCCATGGTAGTAACTGATACCGCCGGCGGGCACGTTGTTGGCTGCCCCACAAGCCCCGGAATAGGACATGATCGTACTCCCCGAACCCGGCTCATAGGCCGCATTACCGGCCCGTTGGCCATCGTTACCCGGGCAGTTGTTCCAGGAGTGCGATACACTGAAATGATGAGCGACCTCGTGAGCCATCACATTGCGGACAATGACAGCGAGATTATTAGAATAGTGGCAAGTTACCGCCCGTTCCTTACCTGGACCACAAACCCGGGCCCCACCCCCCACTACGCCACCTACGTCGGAGCAACCGGCAGTAAAGACATGCCCCATATCGTAGCTTCCACTGGGCACGCCGCCACGACCTACAATGGCATTTCGCACCTGGCTGAGGAGTTCCAATCCTTGGTCCGCATTCTGGAAGGGATCCGTTTCTGGATCAAGATAAATGAGGTCCTCCTCCCGCTCAATGAGGGTCACCCGCACGCCCACTTCGCGCTCGAAAATTTCGTTGGCCAGGCTCACCGCACTCACAAAAGAAGCCAATACACTCTCTACGGTACCACCTTTACGCTGGGCGTATTCCCCCGTACAGGTAAGAGCCAAAAAATAGTTGCGGATATAGGCGGGTTGCCCGCCGCCTCGAAAGGCTACTGCCTGTGGTACGCGATTAGCAGGAATCGTTTGTTCCAACTCTTCGGGAGTCGGTACATACCCGCAGGAGGTGGCAGGTAGCAAGTCCGGGTCCAGATACATATCAGCGGCGGCATAGGCGATGTGGTAGGCATGCTGCCCCCACTGATAGGGCTCTAAGTACACATCACCAGCTTGAGTACCGTATACAGCCGTACAGCCCTGAGGCGTCACTGCCAGGCGGCCCGTCAGGCTGGGGTCATCCACCGCAAATAAACGATAAGAGCGCAACTGGGG
>RFHL01000432.1 GCA_003696875.1 Bacteroidota bacterium
ACCCATCGACGGCCGCCCGCCTTGCCACCCGCAAGGCGGGCGGCTTGCTTTAGGGACTCAACCCAGGCGCGGCTGCCCCGTGGCCCGAAAATGGGCCAGGCTCTCCAGGGCCGAGCGTTCGTTGGGAGGCAGGGCGGCCAAGGCATCGGGCGCCACAAAAGCCGCCGAGACCACCTCATCAAGGTCCTCAGGCTTGAGCTGACCTGACCAGCTGCGGGTAAAAAACTCGGCGGTCACGTAGCGGACCCGGTCGCCGTTGGGGTACTGGACCGTCTCCCGTCGCGGGTTTGAAGACAGCCCGATCAGAATGAGGTCGCGGACCTCAAGACCCGTTTCTTCCCGTACCTCCCGGGCGGCACATTCTGGCAGGCTTTCGCCTTCCTCCAGGGCCCCGGCAATCAGCCCGATGCGGCCATGATCCCGGCGCATGATGGCCAGAATCTCGCCTTCCTCGTTTTCGACCACTACCCGCACAGCAGGATGGATGATCAGGTCATGACCGACCTTCTGTCGTATTCGCTTGATGTATCCAGACATATTCCTCGGGTTTAATTGGGGTCAAATATCAACATTTTCTGATCCGCCTTGAGTTCTGAGTCCCGGACCCAAAGCCGGATATGGAGCAAGAGCGCAAGTTCTTTTTTGACATGATGCGTTTTTGCTTCAAATCTTATATGTCATAGCCCACAATTGAGGCATCAGAGGGTTTGTGGTTTTCGCTTGTTTCAGTAACATGAAACACCCTTATCCTAAACCATTATCTCTCCGCGAACTCGTGGTCGCGGGAACGGATACGGTCTTCGCCGGACCGTACTGCTTCAATACCTGTGAGACCGTCTGTATGCCTGCATTGCCGCCTGTGCAGGTCACCTTCCGGGTCGACATGAATGACGAGATCGTGAATGCGTCGGGCGTGTACGTCGCGGGCTCCTTCCAGGACCCGGCCTGGGTCAAGGACGCCCTTGAGATGCTGGATGGTGACGGAGATGGCATCAATACCTACACCGCCGCCATAGTGCCGGGGGAGTACCAGTTCAAATTTTACAATGGCGACTGTGGAGACGCCTGCGGTGAGACTGCCGACTTTGAGACCCCGGAGTGCGGCGTCTCGTATGGAGTTGGCGGCTGGAACCGCGTGCTGGATATCCAGGGGCTGACCACAGATACGACGCTGTCGGCGGTGGTGTACAATGCTTGCCGGCTCAGCAATGTATCCATAGATGAAGCCCTTGCGGCTTCTTTCGACATTTTCCCCAATCCGGCATACGATCAGGTGACCATCCGCCTGGAGGAGGCATTTTCTCCCAACTTCTCCGTCGCCTTGACCACCCTTACGGGACAGCGACTCCAGGTCATACGGGATGTACGTAGCCAGGAAGTCGTTTTGGACCTTCAGGGCCTCACGTCCGGCCTGTATCTTTTTACCCTTACCCCTGCTACCGCGCCTCCTTCACCCAAAAACTCGTTGTCGAATAGCCTGAAT
>RFHL01000433.1 GCA_003696875.1 Bacteroidota bacterium
AAGACCTCGTCGAGGCCGGCGTGAAAGGCGTCGGTCTGAAAGGCCGCAACCAACTCGTCCACTACCGCAAAGACCACTGCGTGCACCTCCGGGTGCCGGGGACAGTAGCTCTTGCAATAAAGCCCATCTGCATTGGGCCAGACATATTCTTCGGGCAAACTAATATCCGGCGTCTCATCAAACTGGGGGTAGACCTGCAGCAGTTTGCTGGCGCTGCTGTGCCAGGACTGGTGACCCAGCAGATTGATCTGGGGGATGATACGGATGTCATGGGCCCGGCAGGCCTCGACGATCTGGTCGACCTGGGCCTGGGTGAGGGGATCGTCATCCCGCAATTCGGGATGGGATTGATAGGCAAAGTTGTAGTCAACCCGCAGCAGCAGGGTATTGACCTGCCGAGGTGCAAGCACCTCATGGATACATTCGACAAAGGTCCCGACCTCACCCGGCTCGGGAGACTTGATGCTGAACCCCCGTACTACGGAGGGTAGATCCTGGGATTGAGCCGGCATCCATAATCCCAGACACAAACAGCAAAGCCAAAAATAACGCATGGTAAGCCTGTGTAATTGGCAAACAAAAAGGCAGGTAGCCGGGTCTGGTTCGATTTTCAGAAATTGGGCTTTTTCGGTCAAAGTCGCAAATTCACGGCCAAATCCTGCTCCACGCTGCCACGCTGTTGCAGGTGCCATTCTGTGTCATAACCAACTGATCCGGAGATCGTTGGAATAAAACCAACCGTTGTCACATGGCGCATTCACATTCGCATTCCCACACGCATTCTCATCCCCATACCCACGATCAAGAAGGGCGCAACCTGGGGATGGCCTTTTTCCTCAACCTTAGTTTTACCCTGATTGAGATCGTGGGAGGATTGTGGACCCAGAGCGTCGCCATCCTGGCCGATGCGGTTCATGACCTGGGCGACTCACTGAGCCTGGGGCTATCGTGGTATTTTCAGCGGCTGTCCCGCCGCCCCCAGGACCAGCACTTTACCTTTGGGTATCAGCGGTTTGCCCTACTCGGAGCCGTCGTCAACGGCATGGTCCTCATCCTGGGGTCTATCCTGGTCCTTATGACTGCGGTCCCGCGGCTGTGGGCCCCCGAGCAACCCGAGACCGGCGGCATGATCGCGCTGGCTGTCGTAGGTATTCTGGTCAATGGCCTGGCCGTCCTGCACCTGCGCGGCGGGCACTCTCTCAATAGCCGCATGGCCGCCCTGCACCTGCTCGAGGACGTGCTGGGCTGGGGCGCCGTGCTCGTAGGCGCTATCGTGATGCGCTTTGTCGACTGGCCCACCCTGGACCCGCTGTTGTCCATCGGCATCACGACCTGGGTGCTATTTCAGGTATACAAAAACCTGCGGGGGGCCTTCACCATTTTCCTGCAGGGCGTCCCGGAGGGGGCCGACAGCCAGGAACTCAAAGCAAAGCTGGAGGCGCTACCCGCCATTGATAGCGTGCATGACCTGCACCTCTGGACCCTAGACGGGTCAGAGACTATTTTTAGTGCCCACCTCCGGCTTTGCGAAGCAGCCGGCCAGGGAGACGAGGCCCAGGTCCGGGAGCAGGTTCGCCAGTTGCTAGCTGAGGTAGGCATTCACCACAGCACCCTGCAGGTCGAAGCGGCTGAGGAACCCTGCCCCATGCGCGAGTCGTGAGGGCGAATCACCCCAGCTTCTTCACCTTGAGGCGCAACGAGTTGCCCACCACGATCACGTCCGAGAAGGCCATCGCCAGCGCTCCCAGAATGGGCCGCAAAAAGCCCAGTGCCGCGAGGGGAATGGCGATTACATTGTAGAAAAAAGCCCAGAAAAGGTTTTGCTTGATGGTCCGGACGGTGTGAATGGAGATGCGGTGGAGCTCCGGCAGCAAGTCAAGCTTGCCTTGCAGGAGGATGACCTGGGCCGACTGCATGGCCACCTCGGTGGCCTGACTCAGGGAGATACCCACCTGCGCCCGCGCCAGCGCGGGCGCGTCGTTGATGCCGTCACCGACCATGGCGGTGTCGGTCTCCCCGGCAAACTTCCCGATCAGCTGCAGCTTGTCCTGCGGAAGTTGCTCGGCATATACCTGGTCGATGCCCAACTGCCGGGCGACAGCCTCACACTTGGCCTGCCGGTCGCCGGAGAGCAGCACTGTCTCAATCCCCTGCTCGTGCAAGTAATCTATGGCGGCCCGGGCTTCGGGACGCACTTCGTCTTCCAGGTCGATGGTAGCCCAGACCTGCCCATCCCGCAGCAGGAAGAGGCTGTGGTCGAGGTCCCCCGTCAGGCCCTGCGCCAGCCGAAAAGAGCCCAGCTGATAGCTGTGTCCATCTTCTCCCTGGCCCTGCAGGCCCAGCCCTTTGGTTTCCCGCACTTGCGCCATGGGCGCGGGGGCGTGGCCAGCGAGGGCCCGCCGCAAGGAATGAGCCACGGGATGGGTCGAATGCTGCTCCAGGCTTAGAATCACCGATCGTACCGCTTCGGCCTCCTCGGGGGCGCAATGGATTGCCGCCAGGGAAAAATCGCCCGTGGTCAGGGTCCCGGTTTTGTCAAATACCACCCGGCGGATGCGGGCAAATTGCTCCAGGGTGCGCCCCCCTTTGATGAGGATCCCGAGCTTGGACGCCCGGCCGATACCCACCACCACGGCCGTAGGCGTGGCGAGGCCCATGGCACAGGGGCAGGCAATCACCAAGACGGCCACGCTGTGAATCACCGCCTTTTGCAGTCCCAGGTCAAAGGCCCAAAAGGAGAGCACAAAAGTCAGGGCGGCAATGCTCAGCACCGCCGGCACAAAGATCGCGCTGATGCGATCGGCCAGTTGTTGAATCCCCGGCTTATCGGCCTGGGCCTGCTTCACCATGTTGATGATCTTGGCCAAAACGGTGCCCTTGCCGACTTCCGTCGCCTCTATGCGCAGACTGCCACTGACAAGAACGGTCCCGCCGATGATTTTCTCCCCAGGCCCTGCCTCACGGGTCAGGCTTTCGCCCGAGAGCATCGACTCGTCGATCTCCCCCTGCCCTTCCCGGATCAGGCCATCGACCGGGATGCGCTCACCGGTATTGACCTGAAGCAGGTCTCCGCGGCGCAGCTGTGCCACCGGCACGGCCACCAGCGACTCTTGCCCGCCGTGACAATCCACGCGATGGGCAGTGGCGGGCTGCAGGTCCATGAGGCTACGTACGGCAGTGGTGGTACGCCGCACGGCCCGGTGCTCCATCACATTGCCCAGCAGGACAATGGTGATGATGCTGGCGGCCGTTTCGTAGAACAAAAAGTCGGGGCCCAAACCGGCCAGGGTGCCGTACAGGCTATAGCCGTAGGCCGAAAGTGCACCGATGGTGACGAGCACATCCATGTTGGGAACGCCGGTTTTGAGGGAATTCCAGCCGCTGCGGCCAAAGTGGTACATACCCAGCAGAAAGACTGGCGTGGCCAGGCCGAGCTGTACCCAGGGATTGTGCAGCACATGCCAGGGAATGAACATATGCAGCAGCAGGGGGAAAGTAAAGATGAGCGACAGCCAGAAAAAGCGCTCCACCTTGCTCATGCCCTCGGCTGCGCCTTCGGCTTCGTCTTTGACCACCTGAAAACCCAGCCCTTCTATGCCTTTTATAAACTGCGGCAGGCGGGAGGCCTGCGCCGGGTCCAGCTCAAACTGGACTTCTTCGTTGCTGAAGTCGACGGAGACCCCGTCGAGGCCTTCCTGTTTGAGGTATTTTTCGATGCCCAGGGCACAGTTGGTGCAGGTCATGCCCTTGACGTTGAGTTCGATATGTTGGGTGGGGGATTCCATGGTAGAGAAACGGGATGGTTAGAGCCGGGAAGCGAGACAAGCAGGAAAGCCAATGCTTGGCGCCCCTGTTTCGAAGGGACTATTACATATAGGGCAAATATAGCTTCTTGCCTATATCCGTGCGAAACGACTTTTTGCGTGGCGCGTACAGAATTTTGAACACGTGGGCGGCGTTTCCTGTTTGGGCCGTAAGATAATCCGTATCTTAGACCCGGACGGAACGATCCTCCCGATCAAGCCTTACAGACTTCACCCAACATCTCAACATTTTCGGTATGAAACGCATACTCTTTTTCGCCTTGACGCTTGTCTTGACCTTGCCGCTGGGTCTGCAGGCCCAGGAGAGCCCCAAGGCCATGAGCAAAGAACTGAAGCAGATCATGCGGGATCTGTCGCCCGAGCAGCAGCAGCGGGTGCTGGCTTTTGCCCGGCAGCAGCAGGAACTGCAAATGCGCGCCCAAACCCAGGCCGAAGTGGTCACGGCACCTGACCAACCCCAAGCCAAACCCGCCCCTCAACCCGCCCAGCCGGCGGTTCTGGAGTTGCAGCCCGCGCAAAGTATGGCCACCATGAATATCGGCACCCAAACCGAGCCTGTCCGCCCGGCCTGGCTGGAGGAAGCCGAAACCATGGCCCACACCACGGTAGAGTGGGCAGAGACCACCTATGATTTTGGGCAAATTGAGCCCGGTTCCAAGGTGAAGCACACCTTCACTTTTCGAAATACCGGCGAGCATCCGCTCAAGATTACGCGGGTCAAGCCCTCCTGCGGCTGTACCAGCCCCGACTGGTCCCGGGAAGAAATTGCCCCCGGCGAGGAGGGCTTTGTCGAGGTCGTCTTCAACAGTGCCGGCAAGTCCGGTATGCAGCACAAAACGGTGACCGTCACAGGCAATTTTGACCCGATGAACATGGTGCTGCGCTTCAAAGGCGAAATCACTGCCGCCACCGGGCAGTAATCCTGCCCACCTCTATTTAAAGGGCCAGTATTTAAAAGGCCAGCCCAAGTGGCTGGCCTTTTTCTTTGCGCCTGCAAGGTGCCGGTCTGATAATCACCGATAAAGTGATATATTGAGGCACTGACTTGCCTGCTTCGCATTGCCTGCCTATGGAAATCCTTCAGTCCTACAATTTTATCATCCTGATCACCAGCGTGGTGATCCTCTCCTTCCTCTTCAATGCGGTTTCGGAGCGGACCAACATCCCCGCCGTCCTGATGCTCATCCTGACGGGCATCCTGATCAAGGCAGGCCTGGCCGCCCTGGACGTTCCCGACCTGGACCTCGGCCCCATCCTGGAGATTGTCGGCATTGTCGGTCTGATCATGATTGTGCTGGAGGCTGCCCTGGACCTGGAGCTGACCAAGGAAAAGTGGCCCATCATCTGGAAGTCCTTCTCGGTGGCCCTTTTAGGACTGATTGTCAGCATGTTTGTCTCGGCCTGGATCCTACGTCTCACGGTGCCGGGGATGGAGGAAAATTGGCTAATCGCCATGCTGTATGCCACACCGATTTCGATCCTGAGCAGTGCCATCATCATCCCGAGTGTAGGCAATTTGCGGCAAGAGAAAAAGGAATTTCACATCTACGAAAGTACCTTTTCCGACATCCTGGGCATCATGGTGTTTTACTTCCTCCAGGGCCTGCTGGAGACTCAGATGGAGCCCGGCGGCAAAGGCGGCGGAACGGAAGTGCTAAAGTTCTTCACCTTCCTGCTGGCGACAGTCGTGATCTCCTTTCTTGCCAGCTACATTCTTGTGTTGCTTTTCCAGAACCTGCGCTCGCAGGTCAAGCTGTTCATGCTGATTTCCATCCTCGTTCTCCTCTATGCGGTGGGCAAGCAGCTGCACCTGTCTTCCCTCATCATCATCCTCATTTTCGGACTGGTACTCAGCAACCACCACCTCTTTTTTCGGGGCTTCCTCAAGCGCTGGCTCAAAGAGGCCCGCATCAAGGATGTGGAATCTGACTTTCACGTGGTGACGGTCGAATCAGCCTTCCTGGTACGGACGTTTTTCTTTGTGATTTTCGGAATGACCATTTCCCTGGCTTCACTCTGGAACCTGAATGTCCTGCTCATCAGCCTCGCCTTGCTGGTCTCCATCTATGTAGTGCGCTGGGGGCTCTTCGTTTTCTTTATCAAAAAGGACATCGTCCCGCAGCTGTATATCGCTCCACGGGGCTTGATCACCGTCCTGCTGTTTTTCACCATTCCGGCCGAGGTACAGGTGGCCGGTTTTGATTCCGGAATCCTGCTTTTCATCATCATCGCCACCTCCCTGATCATGGCGGTGGCCCTGATCGCGGAAGGCAAGCGCCGATCCCGGATGGCTCGCCTCTCCTCGGACCCGCTGGTGGTCCCTCCGGAGCGGATCTATGAGGGTTTCCAATCCAAGTTGCTGGCAGAGAAGTATCAAAAGGAGTCCCTTACTACCCCGCAGAAACCGGAATAAAAGCCTTATCCCTCCTGCAGAAAAGCCTGCCACCAGTCCAACTGCGCCTGGTTGGGCAGCGCCCCTGCCGCGCTCACCGAATCCAGCCGCATGGCTTGCGGCTCCGCCTCCGTAAAGGCCGGCCAAGCCGGCAGGTCAGGCCCATTGGGATCGCCGGTCCGGATAAACTGGGTCCAGTAGGCCATCATCTGTTCCGATAGGGCATAGTCGGCCGGCCGGAAAGGCCGGTCCACGCTGTCCAATGTTCCAAACGCATAGGGAATTTCCCCCGAGTGAAAGGCGCCGAAATCCGGCTCTGGCCCCTCTGCGGGCAAGCCGCGATCAAAATGGTAGAGAAAAATCGGCTGGTCGCTAGACTGGCTTTGCACCTGCCCCCAGGTGTAGGCCTGCAAGGCAAAGGTTTCATCCCGGCTCATATTGTTATGCGAAAGCGCCGCCTCGGCGTCGGTTGCGGCAGGGTACAGGGCCAAAAAGGCATCTGCGTCAGCCCCAAAGCGCTCCGCGGCCATTGCCTGAAAATCCGTCGCTGACATCGGCTGCCAAAACAGGCGATCGTTGCGGTTCCAGCCCGTAAGCACCGGCACATCTGACTGCTGGCCACTGGCATATGTGTCCCATACGCTTTGGGGCAGCACCTGCCCATCGATAATGGGCGTGCTGGGGGCCGCAAAACCCAGCAGGCTATCGGCTGGAAGCGCACGTAGGTCAGCCAGCGTCTGGCAACCCAGCGACTCGGCATAGGCCTGCCCCGCCGCTTCGGCCTGGCTCAGCGAGGGGGCACTCATACGACCCGTCACCTCCACAAAAGCGCCTCCGCTCTGGGCGATGACCCGGTGAAAGAGCCCTTTGGCCTGTGGGGCAGCCGTGAGGTAGCTGACGGCAAAGGCCCCGGCCGATTGCCCTGCAAGGGTAACCTGCTCTGGATCCCCCCCAAAGGCGGCGATGTTGCGCTGCACCCACGCCAGGCCGGCGATCATATCCTGCAGGGCATAGTTACCGGAGGTACCCGTAGCCGACTCGGCCGACAATTCGGGATGGGCCAGAAAACCCAGTGCGCCCACCCGATAGTTGAGGCTGACCACCACCACGCCCTCCCGGGCGAGGGCGGCTCCGTCATAGATCGGGCAGGCACTCCCACCAGAACGGAAGCCGCCGCCGTGAATATATACCAGCACCGGACGCAGCGCCCCCTCCGCCTGGGCCGAGGTCCACAC
>RFHL01000434.1 GCA_003696875.1 Bacteroidota bacterium
TACGCCCACTTCCCGGGCCTGGATAAAGGCCTGAAAAGCCTCGTGCAGGCTGTCGGCATCCCAGCTGTCCAGGGCCGCCCAGGCGGCCTTCAGGTCTGCCATGAGCCCGGGGACATCGCCTTTCCAGCGTTTTTGGGCCATTTTTTCGTCGTAGCTATCGGGCGCCTGGTAGAGATAGGGTGCCTCCGTGACCATGTCGGCCACAAAGCTCGCCCGCTCGCGCATGAGCGCGATCACCCCGTCGAGAAAGGCCGCCTCGGGTACCGGCCGGTTCGCGGCCGTGAGCTCAGCCGCCAAGAGAGGGCGCAGGGAGTCGGTGGGCATGGCCCGTAGGTAGGTTTCATTGAACCACTTGAGCTTGTCCAGGTCAAACTTGGTCCCCGAACTTCCGATCCGCTCCAGGCTGAAACGCTCCGTCAGGCGGGCCATATCCATGACTTCCTCTTCATCGCCGGGATTCCAGCCCAGCAGCGCCAGGAAGTTGATCAGCGCCTCAGGCAGATAGCCTTCTTCCCGGAAGCCCGGAGCCTGGCTGCCGCTCTTGGGGTCGGTCCAGACCGTCGGAAAGACGGGAAATCCCATCTTGTCGCCCTGTCGCTTGGAAAGCTTGCCCTGGCCGTTGGGATTCAGGATCAGGGGCAGGTGCACAAAGCGCGGCATGGTATCGGCCCAGCCCAGGGCCCGGTAGAGCAGGACGTGCAGCGGGGTGGAGGAGAGCCATTCCTCGCCGCGGATCACATGGGTAACCTCCATCAGGTGATCGTCGACCACATTGGCGAGGTGGTAGGTGGGCATGCCGTCGCTCTTGAGCAGCACCTTGTCGTCGAGTTGCCGGGTGTTGAAGCTGACGGTACCCCGC
Organism: Bacteroidota bacterium; assembly: GCA_003696875.1. GTDB lineage: Bacteria > Bacteroidota > Bacteroidia > J057 > J057 > RFHL01. The sequence goes on from RFHL01000434.1 coordinate 860, forward strand.
ACCACATCCTCGAAGACGACGTCTTCGGCCAGTGGCATTTTCATCCGGATGACGTAGGGCTCCCCGGAGGCCAGCCGCCGCTCGACCGCCTCGGGCGGGAGGGTCAGGCTGTTGGTCATCTGGTCCCGGGTATGGGCATTGTACTGCTGAATGCTGGAATTGGCGGTGCGCAGGCGCTCCCGCATGGCGTCCAGTTCCTCGGGTGTGTCAAAGGCATAGTAGGCCGCGCCAGTGGCCAGCAACTGCTCGGCATACTGCTGGTACAGACCGGCCTTGGCCCGGTCGCTCTGCCGGTAGGGGCCCGCCGGGCCGCCTTCTTCCACCCCTTCATTGAAGGTGATACCGAGCCACTTCAGCGACTCAATGATGTAGGCCTCAGCTCCGGGCACATAGCGGGTCTGGTCGGTATCCTCAATCCGGAGGATACAACGGCCCCCTTGTTGCCGGGCAAAGAGATAGTTATACAGGGCAGTGCGGACCCCGCCGATGTGGAGCGGGCCGGTAGGACTGGGCGCAAAGCGGACAACGGGCGCAGGCATAGAGTCAGTGTGATTGCTGGTGCAAAAAAAGCGCGATCCCAGGCCATTTGGCTTGGGATCGCAAAGGTAAGGATTTTTCCCGCGTAGGAAACAGCCGCCTATTCCCGAATCAGGGCCAGAGCCCGTTCCAGCATGCTGTCTCGCCCCTGCTGGGCTTCAAGGCTGTCGAGGTCCACGGCGATGTCCGGGGCGAGGCCGTCCTCGACATTCGTGCCGTCGAGGGCAAAGAGCCGGGTGGAGGACACCCGCAGGTTCCAGCCGTTGGGCAATTCGGTAAAGGCGGGCGCCCCGCCACCACCGCCGGTGCTGTCCCCGACCAGGGTGACCTGAGGCAGGGCCGAGAGGAAGGTGGCCAGAAAGTTGGTGGCGCTGTAGCTACGCCGGTTTACGAGTACGGCCACCGGCCGGGTAAAGGCTGAGTCGCCCCGGGGCGCGACCTCGATGTCGCGCAAGGCCGAAAAATCTTCGTGACCCGGACCTTCCTTGACCTGGGTGCGGGCCAGGACCGTGGGCTCGCTCACAAAGCGCCCGGCAATGGTGTAGGCATTGGAAATAGAGCCGCCGCCGTTGTTGCGCAGGTCGAGGATCAGGCCCTTTTTGTCTGCAAAGCTGGCCATCACCTCGTTCCAGTGGGCCTCGGTCAGGGTCTGGCTAAAGGACTCGTACCAGACGTAGCCCACATCGCCAAAGTCATAGACCACCAACGGCCCCACAAAGCGCTCCCGGCCTTGCCAGTAGTGGCGCTCCAGCAGGTCATAGCTGAAGTTGGGCGGGGCATGGAGGTACCACGACCAGTTGCGCGACCGGTCAAAGGGCGTGCGCAGGTTGACATGGCCGTCCCGCAGGGTGTAGAGCATATCGGCGATCACCCGAAAGAGGGCCGTATCGGGCATATCCGCCCGGATTTGGGGGCGGTAGGTGGCGTAGGCGGCATCCCAGTCGATGCCTTTGAAGGCAAAGAAGCTGTAGTGCGCATCGGAAAAGGACCAGGCTTCATCAAAGACGGTCTCTGGAGTCACTTCGGCTCCGGGACGGAGCCAGAGGCGCTCACAGCTGCTGCCGAGCCAAAGAAGAGGGAGGGCGAAGCATAGGAAAGCTTTCATAGGGTTGGCTATAGGGAGGGGTTAATCAAGGGCCATGCAAAAGGCCACTTCCAACTGATGGACCGCCTGATGCAGGCGGGGCCATCGGGCTTGTGGCTTGAGGGTATGGTAGGTCCAGGCATAGGTGAGGCGAATAAAATTGGTCTGACTCTGCCCCAGGGGCAGCCAGAGGGCGGTCTCGGTGCGCAGCTCCAGAAAGCGCCAGGGGGGCGAGGCAAAAAAGCGTCCGTCGTCGAAATCGACAGAGAAATAGGGCTCCCGGTAGTAGGCCGTGGCGAAGGGCAGGCGGGCCAGCAGCCCCAGCCGGGGCTGCCAGCGGCCCAGGGACAGCCCGCGCTCCCAGTAGGCAGCCGGGCCCAGTTGCAACCCGATTTCGATGTGGTTGCTGCTGTTGCTGAGGGCGGGCAGGGAGCGCCGGTACCCCAGGCCACCCAGGTGGCCGCCGAGATACCAGGTGCCGCCCCAGGCCGGCCCCATCCGGGCCAGGTAGGCGTAGCCGGCCCGGCCTATCGTCTGGCTGCCGGTGCTGCCTGGCCGGTCAGGACTCAGACCCGCAAAACCTCCCTGGGCGAGATCTATGATCTCCAGTCCCTTGGGCCGGTAGGTCCACCAACCCAGGCCCAGCCCGCCCCCCAGACCACCGTAGCGGTGGGTCGAGAGATAGGGGTCCTGGACCGTGGTGGCCAGGCCGTGAAAGGAGAAAAGAAGGTAGTCCCGGTGGGCCAGGCGTTTGGCTTGACGGGCTTCCTGCCGGGCGGCGCGCTTGTCGGTGCCCTGGGCAGGCAGGCTCAGGCCCAAACCCAGAAAGAGCAGGATGAGAAAGAGTCGATTTCGATTCATATTCAGGTGACGGATAGGGTGTAACGCCCGGTAGCGAAAAGACACAGCTTTGCGCATCCGGAGACACAAAGATGAAGCTACCCGGCGAGCGTTGCCGGAAAAGGTCCTAAGTAACGTGAGTTTTGCTTAAGGCAGGAGGAGGCTCTGATCAACGTGGACGAGAAAGGGGAATTTGAAAGTGGGCTTAGGCTTTTTGGCTTCGAAGTTGAA
>RFHL01000435.1 GCA_003696875.1 Bacteroidota bacterium
ACATACATCCCCGCCGGGAGTCCATGTACAGATAACGATTGACCGGCTTCTACTCGCTGCATGGGCTGGACCTGCCGCCCTTGCAAATCAAACAGATACACCTCTGCAGCCTGACGCAGGCCGTGAAATCCGATCGTCTCCTGGGCGGGGTTGGGGTAGACGTAGACCGGCTCACTGGTGGCCAGCGCCTCGTTGGACACAAAGGGGCTGGTGAGGTAGTAGGTCACGGCAAAAATGCCCCCGGTATTGGCCGGGATATCCAGCGTGCGGCCCAGGGCGTCGTAGTTGGCGTAAGGCTGCCCGTCCAGGGTGACCGAGGCGATGCCCAGCAGGTCATCGCGGATCGCGATGGGGGTCATCTTAAATTGTCTCGCCTCGGCCTGCGGCCGGAATCGGTAGTACAAGGTGACCGAGTCTTCGTGGTAGAAGAGATGTCCATAGACATAGGTCAGATACGACATCTCGATGTTGTGGTACCCTCCCTTGAAGGGGTCCGACTTGTCATTGTTGATGACATTTCCAGCAGCATTGGTCTGGGAGTAAATCTCGCCATACACAGGGTCAACGAAGTGCTCCAGCAAGAAGCCCAGGCAGCCATCGGCCATGCCCAGGTTGAGCTCTTTGTCCAGAGAATCCGTGGCCAGGAAATAGTTGATCAGGCCGCTGGTCAGGCCTTGCTCCAGCATCCAGTAGTCTTTGTTTTGGGTGACGGCCCCGGTCGACCAGTTGTAATTCATGTAGATACCACCGTTGGTGTAGTCATAGCCGCCGTCAAACATCATCTCATTGATCATGTACTGGGCTGCCTCCCGGTAGATGGGTTTGGGGTCAAACATATAGGCCCGGGCCAGGCACCAGGCCGTTTTGATCACGTGACCGACCGATCCGCCGGTATTGCCGTTGTTCAGGTTCCAGTTTGAATTGTAGCCTTCGGCAAAGCCAAACTGTACCTGCGGCAGCAACATGCTGGCGTAGAGGTGATCGACAATGTTGTCGGCCAGGGCAATGAGCCGGTCTTTGTCCGCCGGGGCGTCGGTCAGCAGCGCCCGCCACAGCACCCAGGTGGTGATGCCGTCGACGGTGGCGGTAAAGCCTTTGTCGCGAAGGTTGCTCCAGTCCTCATTGGCGGTGTGGTAAAATCCCTGGAAACCGGGCCGGTCGTCCCACAGCAGGCTGTCATTGACCTGGGTGGCGAGGTCCAGCCAGTCCAGATGACGCGGGTCCCGGGTGGCCTCAGCCATGGCCCCGATGCCCAGCACACTGTAGTGCTGCTGAAAGGACCACTTGGTCGTATTGGGGTTCCATCCTGCGCCGTAAGGAGGAGCGGGAACCCCATACTTGTCGCTGCTGAAATACCAGCCCAGGTGGCTTTGGTCCCAGCCGTATTGGTACAAAAAATCCAGAGCGTGCTCGGCATAGTCCAGATAGGTGGTGTCCCCTGAGACCATAAAAGCCCGTGAAAAGCCATAGGCATGGCGCGAACACTGGGTGAAGGATTTGCGATCGGTGCGCTCCGGACTGCCATCCTGGTTTACTTCGGTATAAAATCCCCCATCGACCGAGTCGATAGATGCTTTCCAGAAATTGGCGCTCTTCAGTAAGTGCGGGAGAATGGAGTCGGGTTCCTGTAGCGCTTCGGTCTGTACCTGGAATTGCCCCCTAAGCCCCAGGGGCATCAGAAGGCATAAAACCAGCAGACTGTTTTTCCACGGGTAGGAAAAGAATTGGGTGCACGTGCGCATGTTTCTGTATTTTGTACGCATTTGATTAAGAATCTCTCTCTCATACCCCAGAAGATCAATGATCAAAGTCAATCCTCTGGGCTTTTTTTTCCGCTTCCGACAAGAGCAGAGGCTCTTCCACCGGCAAGGGCTTCAACAATTTCGCCAAGACCCGCCGCCGCTCCATCCTGCCTTGTGATGCTTGCCTCCTGGCTGTCGACGAGAAATAGAAAATAGACCTATCCCCTTCTCGCCCTTTCGATTATTCTTTGCACTTTATTTTTTCCTGAAGATCCGATCATGTTACAGATATTCGAAACCGAAAAGGTCCGCACCCTGCGCCCCCGCCTCCAGCACCTGCTGGAGGACCATGTCTATCCCCACGAACTCGCCTGGGCGCAGCGCCCTTTTTCGGAGGTGGCACCCATCCTGCGGGCCTTGCGGCCCGAGGTGCAGGCCGCCGGCCTGTGGAATCTCTACCTGCCGGCCGAGTTGGGCGGCCCGGGGCTTTCCCTCACCGAGATCGCCCAGCTTAGCGAATGGCTGGGCCGCTCGCCCTATGGGCACTTCCTCTGCAATTGCCAGGCCCCCGATGCCGGCAACATCGAACTGCTGGAGCAGTATGCCAGCCCCGAGCTGCGCGACCGCTTTCTGGAGCCGCTACTCCGGGGCGAGGTCCGCTCCTGCTTTTCCATGACCGAGCCGGAGTATGCCGGCTCCAATCCGGTCATGATGGGAACTACCGCCCGCCGGGAGGGCGATGCCTATGTGATCGATGGGCACAAGTGGTTTACCACCGGCGCCGATGGGGCGGCTTTTGCCATCGTGATGGCCGTCACCAATCCCGAGGCAGAGAGCCCCTATGCCCGGTCCAGCATGATCATCGTACCCACCGATACACCCGGATTCGAACTGGTGCGCAACATTCCGGTTATGGGTCACGCTGGCTCCGGCTGGCACAGCCACGGCGAGATTCGCTACACCGGGGTACGGGTGCCGGTGGGGTATCGCCTCGGCCCCGAGGGGGCAGGCTTCCTACTGGCGCAGGAGCGGCTGGGGCCCGGCCGCATCCATCACTGCATGCGCTGGATCGGCATCTGCGAGCGCAGCTTTGACCTCATGTGCCAGCGGGCGGTGGACCGCGAGCTGGCCCCCGGCCGGCCCCTGGCCCGGCAGCAGATGGTGCAGGCGATGATCGCCGAGAGCCGCGCCGAGATCGACGCGGCCCGCTTTATGGTGCTGCATGCGGCGCACAAGATGCAGGAGCACGGCCAGAAGGCCGCCGCTACGGAGATTTCAACCATCAAATTCTTCGTCGCTGGGGTGCTGCAGCGGGTGGTGGACCGGGCCGTCCAGGTGCATGGCGCCCTGGGGGTCACCGACGACACCCTGTTGGCCTGGTTTTATCGCGAAGAGCGCGGAGCCCGCATCTACGATGGACCCGACGAGGCCCACAAGGCGGCCCTGGCCCGCCGCATTCTGAAGGCCTATTCCCCCTCGACCTGATTCGATCCCAGATACCAGCCGAGCCCTGCACCCAGGTGCAGGCCATAGAGCCCGGCCCGGGCGGGGCCCCGATCCAGGGGGGAACACAGGCGCGCCAGGAGCCAGGCTTCCAACTGCTCCCGCTGTGCTCCCATCCCAAGCTGACCGGCCAGGCGTACAGGCGCCAGTTCTCCGCTCCAGGCGGGGAAATCGGCCCGGTACCCGACCCCGCGCAGGCTGGGGAGGGCCTCCAGGCGCAGGAGAGGCTGCCATCCTGATCCCCTGATGAGGTTGGGACGAATGAGCACCCCCACCGGCAGCGCCACGCTGCCGAGATGCCCGTAAAAATCCGGCCGGCGAAAGCCCTCATAGGTCAGGGCCAGACGGGCCCGCAGCGCCAGCCAGGGCTTCACCGGCTGCGTCCACCCGCCGCTGAGGCTCAGCGCCGGCGCCGGAAACAGGCCCGGCCCCAGCGTCGCGAGG
>RFHL01000436.1 GCA_003696875.1 Bacteroidota bacterium
ACCCAATGGCAAACACCATCAGATCCATATTTTGCGATAAAACAATCATCTTCTCCATTGGAAGTACGAGAAAAAGAACCAAACCCAACGGTATTCTGAAAACTCCCTCCTACATAGACAGAACCCTGACTATCAATAGCCAAAGCTAAAACAACATCATCCCCCGGGCCATAAGGGATTGGTCCTATTCGCTCTGCCCAAACAAAGTTCCCATCAGAGTCTAGTTTCAAAATAAACCCGTCTAAATTTGTCCCATACGAATTCATAACAAAGGAGCCTGGCCCCGGGTCAAAGTCTACCAGTTTCGCGAAATGCCCAGCAACAAATACATTTCCCCAAGCATCAGTCTCTAACCGAATACCTGCATCGTTTCCTGTGGTAGCTCCAAGACGAAATGCCCATAGTACTTCTCCTATCGGAGTCATCTTAACCACAAACAAATCGTCCCGACCATAGGATCCAGTCGGGCCAAGAGTTTGAGCCCCTGGCCCCGGCCCACAGTACATTGTTCCTTCAAAATTTCCTGTTATAATTATATTCCCATAAATATCCACAGCAATTTCTCTGCTACTAGCAGTACCACTCCCTCCCATAGAGGTTGTCCACTCGGCGAGTAGAGCTTGGCCAGAAGCCACTTTATTGCAGCATGCCAAGACAATTATCAAGCTAAAACATTTCAATAAGCTCATTTTTCTCTTTTGTAAATTCACATCCCACAATATTTTTTACTTAACTGATGAGGGGGGGGGCTCAGCTTATTTAATCATCCCACCACCCAAAAGCATCCCGCTTTTGATGTCTCCCCGTTTGCGGATGGATCCGCTCGTCGGTGTCAAACCAGCCGAAAGCATTTTGTTCCTGTATCACACCCGTCTCCGAGTGTACCCGCTTTCCCGTGGCAAACCAGCCGAGGGCTGATCTTTCCTCAATCTCCCCCGTCTCTGGGTGAATGCGGATATCGGTATCAAAAAACCCAAAAGCCGTTCCCTCCTGGATGACCCCCGTTTCCGTATTGACCCGTTCATCCGTGTCAAAGAAGCCGAAGGCAGTTTCCTCCTGAATCCGTCCCGTCTCCTGATTGACCCGGGTTCCTGGGCGGAAAGTCCCCAACACAGGCCTCGAAGCACGCGCCTCTCCCCCGCCAAACATCCGGCGGCTGCTTTCGTAACTACGCTGCACCTCGCTGCCCTCCCAGAACATTTGCTTGATCACCTGATAAATTACGGCAATCCCAAAGGCCGCGCCCAGAAGGAAGAGAATCAGTTGCACCACCATGGAAACAAGGGCAACCACCAAGGTCACCAGTAGGGAAACGGCCCCTAACATCAGTCCCAGCAAACCCGCCCAGGCATAGAGGGCTAAGACCAGACCCAGCCCATCGTGCAGGCGAGGCACGGGCACCTTCCGGGCCAGGACATCACCCATGAAGCCCAGCCACAAAAATGGTTGCACAAAGAGCGTGCGCCACCAGCCTCCCTCTCGGGAGGCCAGCGCATGCTTTTCGCGCATCCATAGATAGCTACGCCCCAGCCGATCATGGATCGCCGGTGCATCGCAGGCGACGACCACAATCCCCAGGATCAAAGGAGTGAGCGCCAGGCGGAGGGTGAGGTATTCGGGGTAGATCATCTAGGCTACGTGAGATTCAGGCAAAATTGATCATGAAAAACAGTAATCCGGCTAGCTATTAGAAAGGATGGCCCTCTGCGGTTTCCTCAAATCCGTTTCCTCACCCCTACCTCAAGGCCATACCCATTGAAGTAGTCTTGATGGAAACGCCCCTGAAACTCTCCAAAAACAGATAAATCGTCAGCCAAGGCATATTCGGCCCCAGCCCCCGTCAATAGGCCCATCCGGAATGAGTTCCGAAGATATGCGCCCCCCAGATATGAGGAGTATCTGATATCGTTGATAACCAATCCCCCCTGCAGCCCTAACAATGGGTATACCCGAACTTCAGGAACCAGAGGAAGCGTGAAGAAATAGCGTCCCAAAACCTCAAGTTGCAGGCGAGTGAGTCGAACGTTCGACCCGAAAGCCAGATCCCCGTTTAACCTGTACCTGGCCGGGAGCATCACCCGCAGACCACTCGTCAACTCCAAGTTGGGCAACGAGGGCGGTGCCAGGGCAAACTGAAAGGACAGCATGGGCGCACGTGTCCCAAACCACAATTTTAGGGTTTCCCCATTGTCGTCGATTACCTCAGCTCTGCGCCCATAGCTGCTCAATCCAATCCCTAACCCCAGACGCTTGGGGCCACTAAAAAGGGAAAAGGACCGGCCGGCGGGCAGAGGTTGTTCGCCGGTGCCCTGAGGTACATAGGCGGGAGTACTTGGCGGGCTTACTTGGGACAACTCCCCCGTCTTTCGTAAAAACTTTATGTTATAAAGGTCATTGAGCAAAATGGCCTCAATCTGCATACCTCTATAGTTCAGTTTCTGTGCCTTCTTGATGGCAACCTTTCCAGCCGCAGCTCTGCTTGCGAAAATACTTAAGCGCCAGTACTGTCCTTCGGCGACTACTTCGAACGCAAATGGTACTTCAGCCTCGCTGAAGTATAGCGGAATATTGGTGGGATTCCGGGCTTTGCTGGCCTTGGCTTCAATTTCCTGGCGGGAGGTAATCGGCATGCAGGCAAACCCCAAAACCAGCAACATAGCAAATAGGGAGATATGGAGATTCTTCATGTTGAAAACATTATGGTTGGTTAAAAAAGATCACAAACACCCCTCCCGCCACACCGTCTCCCGCCCCTGAAAGGAGCGAAAGGCCCGGTCCAGTTCGGCCGGCACGGCCGAGGCCCCGGTGAGGAACCAATCGGTCTCGCGAACCTGAAAGGTCAGGGTGACCATAGCCCCATCGCCCTGGGAGAGATGGTACTGATTGCCTGACCGTGCGGTAGGGCAGCTAACCTCATAGATGATCTGCCGGCTGCCGTCGGGCAGCGTCGTCTCCCGGTGACTCGAAAAGGAGGTCTCGCAGGGAAAACCCGCCGGGCCCGCCTGCTGCATCACAAAATCGATCACACAGCCTTCGTCGATCTCAGGGGGTGCCGGCTGGCAGCCGGCCCAGAGCAGGATGGGGAGGAGGGCAAGCAGGGGAAGGCGGAATAGGGACATGGGGTTGTGCTTGGAGGGGGAAATCCGGTAGGCGGCGTGCCTACCAAAAGATCGCCAATCCGAGACCAAGCGACAAGCTGGGGTGAGGAGAATGTTTTATGGGATTTTTTTATCCCTAGCGGGCTATCCTCCCTCAGACTGCAATGGTGACGCAAAAATGTTTTTGGATTTTCGGGATTCTCTGGCAGGGAAGCAGGCCTTGCTCAGCTGGTGGGCATAAGTGAGCCCCGCGGAACCCCTACCCCTCAATGGATCTGCCGGATCCGACTTTTGTGCATAAAGCCCATTTTCCCCGACTTGACTCTTATCTTCCACCAATCGGAGGATTGGTCGAGGATTTCGAAGGTTTCCCCTTCCAGCACCTTCTGGACAACGGCATGGCGACTCCCTGGCCCAATTCGCATATTGGTATAGCCGTCGGGATCATTGATGACACCTTGCTTTCCTACCACAGGAGGGGCTTCAGGAGCAAAGGCTTCAAAATACCATGGAGAGAGATTAGAAAAGCCACTCCTCCGGACTACATCTTCCTCAAGATGAGAACAGTATGCCCGGTTAGGCCCTGTGAGAGCCAGAATAGACCCGCCTCCCTCTGCGCCTAAACCTAAAAGCTTCCCTCCCTTTGCCTCATATAAACCGGAAAAGAAGTAATCGCGATAGTAGCCATAATGCACCACGAAATAAGGACCATTTTCAACGACCCTCACAATGCCATTGCGGCTTTTCCAATCCCCCACAAAGCGACCGCTCGACTTATTGGCACGATGGTACCGCTGCTTTCCGGCCGTTATGCAGTCGCAGGCCCTGTCGTAGGCGCCATACAAAAACTCATCTGTGGACACTGTAGCCAGGTAAATCAGATCTCCTTGAAAGTGGGTTTTCCCTTCGAAGCCCCTTGCTACCGAGGTGTTCCCCTGAGGAACCCCATAATCCATCTTTACGGACAACCCGTGCTCAGTCGAGTCAAGCTCAATGGTTTCCAGCATCCCCCAGCGGCTGGGACTTTCTGATACCCAGAAGCCTTGATACCCCCGCATGCCTGGCTTTTTATTCAGACGCCGGAAAGAGAGGTATAACTCTTCCTGCCCAAAGATTAAGCGGGTCTTTATGGAGTCCTCTCCAGAATACTGATAACCATTTTCAGCAAAACCATCCCAGCCCCCGGGGAGGAAAAGCTTAAATATTTGCAGATGCCCGTCTTCATCGCTGTATGAGAGCAGGGAGCCGTTTTCTTTGGCCTGATAGACATCTTGCACCTCCCCCGACTTCTCATACCAGGTGACCCAAAAAACCGAATCCTGCCGCAGGACGGTAACGTCCCGCTCTATTCCGATCCACTCTCCCTCAAAAGGGGAGCGGGCAGGCCTGGAATCGCCAGAGCAACTCGCCAAGAAAACCCATCCCAGGATGGGGAGGAGGGGGAATATGATGAAGCTTTTCATTATTCAAATATCTCAGTAGTCAAACTTATTGCCGCCAAGCCACAGGCGGGCTCAACTCATAATCCCTTCAATAACACCATCCATAGGACACGACCCGGTTTGAGCCAGGCTCATAGTAAAATGGTTCCATCTGCCCTACTTCCATGATCCCAAACGCAACGAAGTCATGCGCGGGCTGGAATTCCCGTATATCCCTAACATTCCCATTATGCCGGTACAGGCACAGCTTGGTTTCACGGCCTTCCGTCTTCACGATCCCACGATAAGGGTCCTTCATGGTGGACAAACAACCAGGGCTCCGGAGCGAAGCCCGATACCCCCCCACCGCTTTAGATACATACTGTCCATTCCCCTGATTGAGAAACAAAAAAAGTTCCCAGCCTGAGCCATTCTTCTCCAGAATCCATGCACAGTCCTTCATACCATTTCCGTCAAAATCTCCTTCGGTATAGAAAGGGAAGCCAGCGTCCTCAAAACGGGACCCATCCGGAAAGCGATATCCCCTAGGAAGGGCCGAAGGTGCCTCCATTCCCATCAAGCCTCCACTGAAACTCCAGCCTTCCTGCCCATTGAGCAAGCGGATATGCGACCACCTGGCTGTGATTTCCTGTCCTCGTAGCTCAACGGTTGTAGGTTCTCCCCCCTCCCCTATCAGGTAGGCAACATCGCCTTCTCTCATACCGGATACCAGATCGGCCTCCATATGGGGTTCCTTCCGAACTTTCAATTGATCCACCACAGCCCCTACCATAGGGGCTAGCAGTCGTTCTTTTTCTACAACTATTCGACCTGACTCAGCCGCTTCAGCGGCTTGCGCCGCCGGTGGGGGTGTATCTGCATTGCCCCGATCCTTTCGCTCGGGCCAGATGGAGACAATGCCCCAGATCAGCAGGACCAATACCAGGGCTCCCCCGGCCGCGATGCCCGCCCATTTCCCATAGGTCAGGGCTTTGCCTTTGAGTTCTTCTTTGCGGGCCCCTACCCTACCTACCAGCGCCTGCACGGCCACCTCATCAGGGAATCGCTGCTGCAATTCCCGGGCGATGGCTTGCCCCTTGAGCAGGTTGATCCCCTCGGCCTGCCGGCCGGCATAGTCGATCAGGGCTTCCCGCCAGGCCGGCAGCTCGGCCGCCCCCTGGGACAGCAGCAGGTTGAGCTCCTCATGCGCCGCGATCGCGGCGGTAGGGGTCCGCAGGGCCTCCGCATTGGCCGCGACCTGGGCCAGAAAGTCCTCGGCCGAGGCCTTGGCGGCGCCTTCGGGCAAGGTGGCGGTCGTGTAGCGGGCATGGTCGGCTAGCCCGGCTACCTGCTGCAACTCGGGAGCATATTCTTCCCTGAGCAGGTCCAAAAGGGCCTGGCTCACCCCCCCCGCCAGCGCGGACATGTTCTTGCGTACGGCAATGGCCTCCGACAAGGAGGTCGTCGAGACCAGGGTCTGCAGGGCGCCCTCCCAGGCAGCCACTGAACCCTCCTCTTGCCCCCCTGAGCTGTGCTGCCGCAGATAGGCCACTTGCTGATCCAGCGCGGCTTTCTTTTGGGGGTCAATGCCTTCCCGCACCAGGGGGAGGAGGCGTTCCTGCCCATCGAGCAAGGCCTGCTTCGCCGGGGGGCTCAGCGCCGGATCGGCCAGGATGTCATCCCATAGATTGGGCTGCTGGGGCAACACCCGCTCCAGCAGCGCCAAGGCCTCGGGGGTCGCCCCGGCCTCGGCCTGGTAGCGGACCGAGTTCATCAGGTCTTCCGCTGTGGGTGCCTCCCGCAGCAGGGGGGCAAGCTGTATCTGGGCCTCGGCAAAAGCCCCCGCCTCGGCGAGCAGTTTGGCACCTCCCCGCCGCAGGCGGGCTTTGTCCTCGGCCGGAGCCAACTTCATGGCTTTTTCCAATGCAACAAGGCCGTCGCCTATCTGCTTGAGCTTGAGGTGGCTCGCCGCCACCCCCAGGTGAATGTCTCCATTGGCGGGGTCCAGGAGGAGGGCTTTTTGATAGCTCTCCAGGGCGTCCTCGTAGAGGCCACTGCTGAAGAAGGTATTGGCGCTGCTGAGCAGCTGGGCAAGGGAGGTCTGGGTGTCCATAGTCTGAGGGGATTATAGGCCAAGGGCTCCCTTGACATCCGTGTTGGTGGGAAGGTTGACTTCCTCCTCTTCGTAAATGGTTCCCTCCATGATGGCCGCCTTCGCCCGGGCGATTTGGCTAACTACTTTTTGGGCACCTGTGCCTACCTGCCACTCTATGCTATCGCCAGAGCTAGACACTACTCGGATGAGCTTTTGCCCCAAAAGCCAAGCGATTAGAAATATAACCCCAAAGAAGGCCATTGCTCCACCTGCCTCTTCCTTAATTTCGGCAAATGCAAAGGCCCCCGCCAACAACAACAGTACCCCCACTACCCAGAGCGCGGTCATCCGGGAAACGGTGTACCCAATGAAACTCACATCCTTGAGAAAGATACACCTGGTATCAGACGCCATATCCTTCAGTACTCTGTGAGTCGTGAGGATATAGCCTCCCTTATTCATTATTTCCTTTTCTCCGGGTAAGTATTCCAGCATAATCTTGAATTGAGACGGTCGATGATTCTAAATGAGCCCCCGGCCCTCACGGGCCGGGGCGGGACAGCAAAAACCTAAATTGAATCCTGTTAATAGCCGCTGCTTGTTACCACGGCAAATCTGGGCAACTACAGATCGAGGCGCTTCCTCTAAAACCTCCCAAGCAGGAGACCGACGTTCAACCCCAAGAATGAGTTATCCGTGGGCAAACCGACTCCGACCTGGAAATCCGAGAAAACTGTGATGCTCTCGTATGTAACATACATACCTGCCTTGGGTCGAATCAGAAGCCCGATTCCATCACCAACCAAATTGGCAAAGGCACCAAAATTTCCTCCCACATAAGGCCGGACATCCAGTCCCCCCAAATTGAAGGTCGTCACTGCAAGATCTCCCATCAGAAAGAGTTCTACCTGGACATCGCCATTGTTGGTTCTATATCCGGCCCCTGCTCCTACCCCAATAGATTCTCCCGCAGACCAACGATACTGGACATCAAACCCAAAACCAATATCCGTATCGTTTCCACCAAGGCCATATAGCCCCTGAAGGCTCCCCCCATATTGCCTGGCCTGGGCGTGAACCGTTTCCAAACCAAACACAAGGAGAAAAATCGAGAGTACGCAGGTAGTTTTCATTGTTCTTCTGTTCATGGTTGAAAGATTCAGTTTGCTTTATTCACATGCCTTTTAATTTCTTGATCTTGGGCATCATCCGCTCAAATTCCCGAGGGTCCAGATGCCGCCAAATTTGAGACATGATGTCGTCGAAAGACTCTTCCAGTACTTCAGTGAGGGGATTGGCTACATTGGCATCGCCTGCTTTTGCCAAAACTGCCAGCTTCACAATATCTTCAAAATTCATATCCCCCATATAGTACCTTTCAGAGGTAAATTCTCGGGTCACCCGCTCTGGTATACTCACACTCTTTGCCCACATTTTCTCTCCCGACAAAGGTTCCATCGCAGTTAAGTTTACTTTTCCGTACAGTGCCAACGTCCCCTCAACAAAACGAACCCCAATCTTATCATCGGCCATCTGATATCTCTTAAACCCTCCAGTTTTTGGCGTACCTTCTAGCTCAATCTCAATGAATAAAGCTAGATCACAGGCCTCCTTATCTGAATAAACCATCTCGTCCCGACTAGCATAAGGCCCTCGGATCGAGTATCCCTTTGTGGTGAGCGCCTCAAGCGTTTCACTTTCAAGGCTATTGCTAAAGCTCCGGAAAGGCTCCCCCGCATTCTTCATGTTAGTATAACTTGGAGCGATAATGGCAAACGTAATTCCATTATCTGCAGCACTTCCTTCGTTCGGAGGCGAATAAGCAAAATTGGGAGCTCTCATGGCCTCACTGGCTACTTTGGATGAACCGGAAGCCGCCCACATAAACACTGCAAAGAGGACAAAGCCGACAGCGGCGAGATTTTTCAGTTTCGTTTTCATTTTGAAATGATTATGAAGAAAACATGTAAGCATACAAGCGTGTAGTGCTCAGATTAAAAGCCCAATACATCAGAACCACCGCTCCGCCATACCCCACCACATCCCCCCAATCCCCGGTCCCCTCCAGTATCCCGGCTGCCTGCAGCGCCTCGCTGCCCATCGCCCCAATCACCAGCAGACTTCCCCAGGCGAGAGCCTCCCGGCCCCAGCGAAAGCCCCACACCCCCTGAATCATGCTCAGGCAGGCAAACAACCACAGGGCATCAGGCAGGTTGTAGAGCATCCAATCGGGCAGGGACGTTCCCAAGGCCTGAAGCCGGGAAAAGAAACCCAGCCCCCAACGCTCCCCCGCTCCGGTCACCGCCCAAAACCAGGGCTGCACGGGTCGCAAGGCATAGATTCCCGCCCCTAATAGCAGCGGCGCCCCCACCTGTCCCAACCACCGGGCCCACACCCTCTTCCTGACAGCAGGCTGATATATGGCGTTGGCTTCATTCATGCGGGCGGGATGGACTTGCCCCAAACTTCCCCCGATGGTCCTTCAGCACATTCCAAATGGTGTTTTCATGGAGGTGCAACTGGGCCGCGAGGGCGCGGATGGTTTGGGTTTTGTTTTTGTAGGTATGGCTGCGCCGCAGGGAATCGTAGCCGTACAGGATCACGTAGTGGCGCATGGCTTCTTCGTAAATCACCCCCTGCTCGATCAGGTAGCTCAGCAGGTGCGCCGTATCAGGGGTGAGCCCCCGGCTGGTGCAGTACTGCCCAAAGTTGGCAAAGAGGTGATGGATAAAGCGTTCCTTCATCGGGGGTGGTGCTGTTTCCCCAAGGTAGGGGACACCTGTGGTGGACGACAAGGTGGCGTCTGGGAAATGTTTTAGGCTTTTTGGCCAAACAGACATACCAATCCCATGTTTTTGATATATATTTACAGGAATCTGATCAAGCTACACTGGGAAAGGCGGTCATTTTTTGTGACAAAAAGTTATGGCCCAATCCCTCATCTCCCGTTTCTACATGCAGCTCCGGAAGGCGGAGCGACGGCCCTTTTTGGCCTGGATGCAGTGGCTGCACCCACGACGACCCGCTGCCCAGGAGGTACGCCTCGCTGCGTATCTGGCCGAGCAGCCGGATGCCCCAACGGAGCATCTCCGCACCCAACTGAATATTTCGCCCGGGGCGTTCCGGCAGGTGCAAAGCCGCCTGAGTGACGGTTTTCGCACCTTTTTTGCCTTGCAGCACCTGGAAAAGCAGCCGGTGCTCACCCGCCTGCTGGCTTTGGAGACGCTCGCCAATCGAGCGGATCCGCATTTGGTGAGGCTCGAACTCCGGGAGACCGTCCGGCAACTGGAGCGTCAGCCCTGGCGGGATGGCCCCTATTACGAACTCCGCTACCTGCTGGCCCGGCTCACCCACCACCTCGTGGCCTCAACCAAAGATCCCTCCTATGACGAGACCATGGCCGCCCTGCAGGTGGCCCAGATGCAACATACGGCCTACGAACAGCTAAAGCTCGCCTGCGCGGCCCTAAACCGGCAAAGCCGCACTCACAACCCGGCCCTGCCCGAGAGCTGGCGACAACGGGTCAGCTGGCTCGCCACCTACCAACCGGATCCTCCCGACCCGGTGCTGCGGCTCTATCAGGACACCTTCGCAGCCCTGTCCCAACCCCAGGTCCTCGCCCCCAGGGCGCTCTGGGAAGCCTTTGATGCCCAAAGCCCACGCATCCGGCCCGTGGAGCGGCTCAATCTCTTCAGCTACCTGCAAAACAACCTGATCCACCACATCAATGAGGATCACAGCCCGGAGCTGAGCGCCTTTGCCCTGGCACGTTACGAAAAGGCCCTGCAGGAGGGCTACTTGTATCAGGATGACGGGCAGCTCCTTCATCGAATCCACCTGCACAATCTGGTGGCACTGGCCCTGCGCACCGGGCAGCCTGAGCGGGCCCGGCAGCACCTGGAAACGCGCATCGCCCAGGTCCCGGCTGCCGAGCGCGAAGAGACGGAGGTGTTTCTCCAGGGTCTGATTGCGATTGAGACAGCGGAATATCGCGAAGCAAAGCGGTGCTTTGCGCGGGGATACCGCATCGCCTCCCTCGCGCGACAGGCGCGCTGGCATGCCCTCAAGGCCCAGTACCTGGCCTGGCGCAGCCTCCCCCAGGGCCCCGACTCGGCCGATGAGGCCGAACGGCTGCAGCAAGCGATAGTAAGGGAGCTTCATTCCCTGCGGGAAGCCCCCGCCGGGGATCGCCTGCGCCTGCGGCTGATCCTGCTGGGGGATATTCTGATCTCGCAATACGAGCCCATACACGTCGCGATTACCCGGCAGGCGATTGAAGCGGCGGCCCTGCCCGATCGGGACTGGTTTTTGGCGCAGCTGCCGGGCTAGAACGGGGGCTCCTCTGCGCTGGGCAAGCGCAGAGATTGGGGTACCTTGCAGGCGACGTAGCCAGGCCTACGGCTCCGTAGCGATGGGTATAAAACCACATCGCTACGGTAGAACCGGCTTTCTGCCACCGGCAGGCTCCGCCGGGGCGGGTTTGATACCCGCCTTGCCTTCCCCTGCATCGGCAGATCCAGGCTGAGGCTTGCGGTAAACACAGCGGCAGTCATTCCCCCCTAC
>RFHL01000437.1 GCA_003696875.1 Bacteroidota bacterium
ACCCAGATCGTGCTGCAAAATACCCCTATCTCAAGCTATTTCAAGTCGATCACCCTGGGGGACCGCAACGGCAACGGTAAGACGGACGCAGTGCTTGCTTCGCCCGACGACAATACGCTCTACGAGCTGATGGACGTGACCGGGCCCACTCCGGCCCTCAACGCCCTGAGCCACCCTTTGCAGGGCATTTCCCGCGTCGCTTTAGGCGACATCAACAACGACGGCCTGGATGAGATCATAGCCCTGGGTTCCAATGGCATCTGCCAGTGTACGGATGGGTTTAGCGGCTGTAGTCTTATGGCCGGCCAATTGCCGCTGGCGCAGCCTACCGGCCTGGATGTGGCGGATCTCAACGGCGACGGCTGGCTGGACCTGGTCGTGAGCTACCGGGATGGCATCGGTTCATCTGCCCTCCAAGCCTCCATCGTGGCGTATGAGAACCTGCAAGGCCAAGGGTTTCAGGGGCATGTGCTGCTGGCAATGGAAGACTTGTCGGGCGTGGGCGTCCGGGATTTCAACGATGTGGTCGTGCAGGCCCATCCGGATGGCGGGCACCTGATCTACTATAGCAGCCACGCGCCGGGCTTGGAGCCTAAGGCGGGGATCGTTTTTTTTCCCATCACCGACTGGAGCGCCAGTGAACCGGTAGAGTGGCCGGTGGGCGAGTCCGGTTATCCCCTGCTTCACATCGGCGTCGGCGACCTCAACGGCGACGGCCTCGCCGACTTGGCCGCCATCCAGCCGGGTTCGGGCAACGTCTGGGCGGCGCTGGTAGGTGTCCTGCCCGCACAGGACTCGGGGACCACGGCCCTGGCGCCCCCGCTACCCGAAACGATGGCCCTATTGGCCTATCCCAATCCCAGCCGGGAGCGGGTCACCCTCAGCAGCCCCGAGGCCTGGATGACGGGCTGGACGCTGTACGACCTGCAAGGGCGGGTCTGCCAGGTAGAGGCCTTGGCCCAGCCGCAAGCAGCGGCAACCTTGAGTTGGGGTGATTTACCTGCCGGGCCCTACCTACTGGCGGTCAAAGGCCGGGCCGGACAGCAGGTCTGGCTGCGCCTGCTGCGGGAGTGAGCCTAACCTGGACGTTATCCTGCTCCCTTTCCGCCAGGCCAATCTGGTGGTGCCCCTTGAGGGACTAAGCTTGATTTCGGTAACAACGCCTAGCGAATTAGTGCTCTGTCAAATTCCCAATGATGGGTGATCGCTGCATCTTTTTCCGCATCTCTGCGTTGAAAAATGCCTCGTTTGGCCCGCCAAACTTCCCGGCT
>RFHL01000438.1 GCA_003696875.1 Bacteroidota bacterium
ACGGGGGATTAGCTCAGCTGGCTAGAGCGCCTGCCTTGCACGCAGGAGGTCATCGGTTCGAGCCCGTTCACCTCCACCATTTCGCTCTTTGACAACCGAATAGGATTAGCACGCGAAGTAAGAGCGTCTGAGGCTTGCGGGACCTTCCTTTCCATGTGGTTACAGGGAAGGGATGGTCAAGCTAGTAAGGGCAGACGGTGGATGCCTTGGCGCTGAGAGGCGACGAAGGACGTGGTTAGCTGCGATAAGCTTCGGGGAGCCGCTAAACAGGCTTTGATCCGGAGATCTCCGAATGGGGCAACCCGGCCGCGGTAATACGCGGTCATCCCGCTTTCGGGTGGGAGGCGAACCCGGGGAACTGAAACATCTCAGTACCCGGAGGAAAAGAAATCAAACGAGATTCCCTCAGTAGCGGCGAGCGAACGGGGAAGAGCCCAAACCCCGCACTCACTTGGGTGCATGGAGCCCGGCTTCGGGTTCGGTGCGCCGAAGTGAGTGCGGGGGGTTGTGGGACCCTCCATGAGCAAACAGGACGGCTAGCGGAAGGATCTGGAACGATCCCCCAAAGAGGGTGATAGGCCCGTAGGCGAAAGCCGGCCGGTTTGCGGAGGGGATCCCGAGTACCGCGGGGCACGTGGAACCCCGTGGGAATCAGGGTGGACCATCATCCAAGGCTAAATACTACTCAGCGACCGATAGTGAACCAGTACCGTGAGGGAAAGGTGAAAAGTACCCCGGTGAGGGGAGTGAAACAGTACCTGAAACCGTTTGCCTACAAGCGGTGGGAGTCCCGCACCCACTTCAGATCATAGGGGCGTGTCATGTATTACGTGTATTTGCTGGTAGACGACGACAAGAGGCCGTACATTGGCTTCACGAAGGATCTGCGGCGAAGGCTCCGGCAGCAGCAAGCAGGTGAGAGCCGCAGCACCCGGGGCACAGCGTTAAGGCTCGTGTATTACGAGGCCTACGCTGCCAAGGCGGATGCGCAACAGCGCGAGAGACGTCTGAAGCATGACGGCAGAGCACGCTATGCATTGATGCGAACAACGGAGGCCAGTTTAGGCTCTGTGGTCTGAAGTGGGTGCGGGATGACCGCGTGCCTTTTGCATAATGAGTCAGCGAGTTACTCTCTGTGGCGAGGTTAAGCCGATTGAGGTGGAGCCGTAGCGAAAGCGAGTCTGAACAGGGCGATGGAGTTGCAGGGAGTAGACCCGAAACCAGGTGATCTATCCATGGCCAGGGTGAAGTCGCGGTAACACGCGATGGAGGCCCGAACCGAACAAGGTTGAAAACTTGTCGGATGAGCTGTGGATAGGAGTG